>CAMLOU010000084.1 GCA_946481735.1 uncultured Cellvibrio sp. | reverse complement strand
CTGTTTTTCGTGATGGGCTTAAGCATGTCGGGGATGATCAATATTGGTACCCGCTGGATGGGCGCAGGCCAATCCCTTACCCAGAAATCCGGACTGAGCGGTTCATTCTTCACCGGCGTGCTGGCCGCTGTCGTGGCCAGCCCGTGTACCGCACCTTTTATGGGCGCCGCACTGGGCTTCGCCCTCACCCAGCCCGCCATTGTGTGCCTCGCCATCTTTGCCGCGCTGGGCCTGGGCATGGCATTGCCGCTGTTACTCTTGTGCTATCTACCTGCCCTCGCCAACCGTTTGCCCAAACCCGGCGTGTGGATGGAAAATCTCAAAGAGTTTCTCGCGTTTCCCCTTTATCTCACTGCCGTCTGGTTACTCTGGGTGCTGGGCCGCCAGGCAGGCATTGATGCCAGCATGATCGTCGCGGCTGGCGCTGTGGCTATCGCATTTGGTTGCTGGTTACTCAATCGCTCTGCCAGTGGGGCCTGGCAATGGGTACGCCGGAGCCTGATCGCCGCCGCCTGGGTTGGCGCTCTTGTCCTTCCCTGGCAGATGATTGGCCAACCCACGGAATCCTCGCGCTGGCAGGCGTACTCCCCGGAGCGCTTGCAGCAACTGCGAGCCTCCGGAGCGCCGGTCTTCATCAACCTGACAGCCGACTGGTGCCTGACCTGCCTTGCCAATGAGCGCTTAACCCTGCATACCGAAGAAGTAGAGCAGGCATTTGATGATTATCAGGTAGTGACCCTGAAAGGCGACTGGACCAACCGCGACCCGCAAATCACCGCGCTGTTAGCCGAGTATGGCCGTAGTGGCGTGCCGCTCTACCTTTGGTTTCCCGCCAACGGCGAAGGCAAAGCTGAGATTTTGCCCCAATTATTGACCCCCGGCCGGCTGATTGAGTCAATTAGGGGCCAAAAGACTGCTTTTAACAACTAGTTTGCCGACATTGGCGGATTTTTCGCAGAGCTTCTGCAAAAGTCCGTCAAATAGCCCGGATCAGGACCACAACGTGCTGGCTTCGTGATGGAACGCGAATAAAAGCGAGCCGCTCAAGACGGGATTAATAGGCGAACTTCCTTAATCGTGCCGCCATTTTGCAGCAATTATGCAAAATCCATGTTGAGCCGTGGACAGCAGGTTTTTTTTACGGCAAACTCGCCACACTTTCGCAGATAAATGGGACTGGTTTTACCATTTCCGGTTGGATTTGCTCATAAACCGAACTAGTCTTAGCCGATAAGCTCAAATTCGACGAAGTTTGATATAACACCCGGCGTGACGGCAACGCCCATTGGCCAGACAAACATCAAGAACAGGATCAACTGAATCCATGGCTACCATTCTGGTACTTCACGGCCCTAACCTGAACCTGCTCGGACTGCGCGAGCCGGGGATTTATGGCGCAGCAACGCTGGATTCCATCAATCAGCAACTGTCTCAACTGTGCCACGACGCCGGCCACCATTTCCTGACATTGCAAAGCAACGCGGAATACGAGTTGATCGACCGCATTCATGACGCACGCAAGGAAGGGGTAGACTTCATCCTGATCAATCCCGCCGCTTTCACGCACACCAGCGTGGCGCTTCGCGATGCGCTCCTGGCGGTGGATATCCCGTTTATTGAAGTCCATTTATCGAACGTACATAAACGCGAGACATTCCGGCACCATTCCTATTTTTCCGATGTCGCCCAAGGCGTCATCTGCGGCTTTGGCGCAACCAGTTATGAACTGGCCCTGCGCGCCGCCTTTCAATCCTTGAAGCATTAAACCTATTTCACATACAACCCTTGTTCTAGAGAGGACTCTATGGATATTCGCAAAATTAAAAAATTGATCGAACTGCTGGAAGAATCCGATATCGGTGAGCTGGAGATCAAAGAAGGCGAAGAATCAGTGCGCATCAGCCGCAACTACTCAGGCCAACCGCAATTTATTGCTGCCCCCATGCAGACATCCTACGCCCCTGCCCCGGCTGCTCCCGCCGCCGCGCCGGCCGCATCTGCCCCGGCCGCCAGCAACGAAGCACCCGCCAAAGCTTCTTATGACGGCCATGTAGTGAAGTCTCCCATGGTGGGCACCTTCTATCGTTCACCGAGCCCGGGCTCACCGGCGTTTGCAGAAGTTGGCAAGCACGTCAAGGTAGGCGATGTGATTTGTATCATCGAAGCCATGAAGATGATGAACCAGATCGAAGCCGACAAAGCCGGCGTTATCGAAGCCATTCTGGTCGGCGATGGTGAACCGGTCGAATTCGACCAACCGCTCGTGACTATCGTTTAAGTTATCCAAGCCAACAAACACGCTCCGGCGCTGTTTATACGAACGAGCTTAAGGAACTGATTTATGTTTGAAAAAGTTCTTATCGCCAACCGTGGCGAAATTGCGTTGCGTGTGTTGCGCGCCTGCAAAGAGATGGGCATCAAAACAGTGGCCGTCCACTCACAGGTTGACCGCAATTTAAAACACGTCCGCCTGGCCGACGAATCTGTCTGCATCGGCCCCAACCCTTCACCGAAAAGTTATCTCAACATTCCGGCCATCATCAGCGCCATGGAGATCACTGACGCGGTGGCTGTACACCCCGGTTACGGGTTCCTGGCTGAAAATGCTGACTTTGCCGAACAAGTGCAAAAGAGCGGCTTTGTCTTTATCGGTCCCGATCCTGACGTTATCCGTATGATGGGTGACAAGGTCGAGGCAATTAAAGCGATGAAGAAAGCCGGCGTACCCACCGTGCCCGGTTCTGATGGCCCTTTGCCGGCGGACAATGCGGAAAAATGCCTGGAGATCGGCCGCCGTATCGGCTATCCGGTCATCATCAAGGCAGCGGCCGGTGGTGGCGGGCGCGGTATGCGCGTCGTCCATACGGAAGCCGCCCTGATGAGTTCTATCCATGTTACCCAAGGTGAAGCCAAAGCGGCTTTTGGCGATGGCACGGTGTACATGGAAAAATTCCTGCAAAACCCACGTCACGTCGAAGTCCAGATCCTGTCCGATGGCCAAGGCAACGCCATTCACCTGGGTGATCGCGACTGCTCTTTGCAACGTCGTCACCAGAAAGTCCTTGAAGAAGCGCCGGCCCCCGGCATTCCCGAAGATGTTCGTCAGGAGACCTACGCGGCGTGCGTGAAGGCGTGCGTGGATATCGGCTATCGCGGTGCCGGTACCTTCGAGTTCCTGTATGAAGACGGACGCTTCTACTTTATCGAAATGAATACCCGTATCCAGGTAGAGCACCCGGTATCCGAGATGGTGACTGGCGTTGACCTGATCAAAGAACAGATTCGTGTCTGTGCGGGTGAAAAATTGTCCATCAAGCAGTCCGACATCGTGATCCGTGGCCATTCCTTTGAGTGCCGTATCAACGCGGAAGACCCCAAAACCTTTATGCCCTGCCCCGGTCTGGTTAAAAACTACCATGCGCCCGGCGGCCTGGGTGTGCGGGTCGATTCTCACCTTTACAGTGGCTATACCGTTCCGCCCAACTATGATTCCATGATCGCCAAGGTCATCACCTACGGTGAAACCCGCGAGATCGCGCTGAATCGTATGCGCAATGCCCTGGATGAGACCATCGTCGACGGTATTCGCACCAATATCCCCCTGCAACAAATGCTGGTGCGCGATACGGAGTTCCGCAAAGGTGGTGTGAATATCCATTACCTTGAGAAGAAACTCGCCAATTAATGTCCCGGCCGGTCACCCCTCATGGGTGACCGGCTTCTCCCCGATTCGAGATTCCCATGCCCTGGTTACAGCTCAAGGTCAAAGCAACCCGCCCCCAAACTGAAAAACTTGAAGATGCGCTACTGGCCAGCGGCGCCGTGTCGGTCACCCTGCAAGATGCCGCCGATCAACCCATCTTCGAGCCCGCATTAGGCGAAACACCCCTGTGGGACGATATTCGCGTGACCGGCCTTTATTCAGCAGATATTGATACCGCCAAAGCCAGCCTGCAGGCACAAAAGGTCTTTGGTGGTGAATTGCCCGAACACAAATGGGAATTGCTGGAAGACAAGGACTGGGAACGGGAGTGGATGAAAAATTACCACGCGATCCGCTGCGGGGAGCGGCTATGGATTTGCCCGAGCTGGCAGCAGCCACCGGAACCGGACAAGATCAACCTGATGCTCGACCCTGGCCTGGCCTTTGGCACCGGCACCCACCCCACTACTTTTATGTGCCTGCAATGGATCGACCAACAGGATCTTACTGACAAGCAGGTTGTTGACTACGGTTGTGGCTCCGGCATCCTCGGTATTGCCGCTTTATTGATGGGCGCCAGGCAAGTCATCGGTGTTGATATCGATCCTCAAGCCTTGTTAGCCACCACTGAAAACGCTAAACGCAATAACCTGCCGGCTGATGCTATGCCGGTGTATCTGCCGCCGCGCTGCCCGAAGGTGCAGGCCGATGTGGTATTGGCCAATATTCTTGCGGGCCCTCTGGCAGATCTGGCCACGCAACTCAATGCACTGACCAAACCTGGTGGCAAGATTTGCCTTTCGGGTATTTTGGGCGTGCAAGCCGAGAGCGTAAAGGCAGCTTATGCCCAATGGTTCGATTTCGAGCCGGTGGTCAGCCAGGACGAATGGGTGCGATTGACAGCGACCAAAACCCGCCCATAATTCGCGACCACTGTTGGCGCGTGCGGTAATGCGTGATACTTAACAGTCCTGCGCGGAAAAATTTACCGCGCTGGCACCAGGAGCTACACTGATTCCACGCTGCACCTTGTCGATAACACCAGGACAAACACCAACCTATGAGCAACATGGTTACCCGCTGCCCCAAATGCGCCACCTCGTTTCGCATCACCAGCGCGCAATTGCAATCCGCCAAGGGCGCGGTGCGGTGCGGTTCCTGCCTGCATATCTTCAAAGCGCAGGACCATCTGATCAGCGGAGCACCGGCGCAAAGCCCAGCCAAAGCGGCACCGTCAGCGACAGCCGCCGTTGCCAAAACAACCCCATCGACAAAACCGGCCGCTGCCAAACCTGCTGCCAGACCACAACCTGGCAGGGAGACACCAAAACCTGCTGCCAGGGAACCCGGTTCACATCAAACCGCCGCCAAACCGACCAGCCAGGCGGCTGCGCGCCCGGCTTTTCAAACAGCCGCGACAACATCCGCGCCGCCACCGGCAAAGCCTGCGGAACAGAAACTGGCCTTCAGCCAGGAGGATATTAATCGCGAGCTGGCACTGAGCGGTGACGACGACTTTTTGATCAGCGATGACATGGATGAACCGGATGAGCCGAAACGCTCCGACTATGAGTTTGATGGTTTTCTGGATCTCGAAAAACTACCCAAGAGCACCTCTTTGTTTGATCGAGAGATCCGCCAGAAAGAACCCGAAAAAGATGATATTGATCCGGACGAATCCTGGGCCATGGAATTACTTGACGAAGCTGACGAAGACACACGGCTGTCGTCCATTCAGAAAAAAAACCATGAACCAGAGGATGAAGAGTTCAGCGCTGATGAACGATTAAGCGATACCCGCAATGCGGATGATTTAGACGATTCGCCCGAACCGCACAGCAGCCGCTCGTCAGCCGTTCCGTTTAAAGGTCCGGTTTTTAATATCGTGGCCGAAAAAGATGAAGTGCCGGAGGAAACCGAAGAGATTCACGCCCAGCCTTACAATGAAAACCAGCTTTACCAGCAGGCATTGGCAGACAATCACAAAGACGATTCTCGCCTGCGTGCGTTTGACACGTCCCGCGCCGCTCTGCTGATGAATATCATGCCGGAACCCGTGGAGATGACCACGCGCTATGACCGGCAGCGTTCAGCCAAGCGTTTATGGGGTGGGCTATCGGCGCTGCTGGTGCTGGTACTTTTTATCCAGATCGCCTGGCTACAGTTCGATAACCTGAACCGCACCGAACCTTACCGCAGCTTTTACGCAAGCGTATGTTCAATGCTGGGCTGTCAGCTGCCCGCCCTGGTCGACCGCAGTAAAATCCGCGCCTACAACCTGGTGGTACGCAATCATCCCAAGCTGGAAAACGCGTTGATTGTAGATGCCATCCTGTTGAACAATGCCAGCTTTCAACAACCCTTCCCCGACCTCATCCTGGCGTTCAGTACCATTGATGACATACCGGTTGCGTCACGACGTTTCAAGCCTCAGGAATACCTGCGCGGCGAGTTGGCCGGCAGAAGTCTGATGCCGCAAAACCAACCGGTTCACCTTACCCTGGAACTGGTCGATCCGGGCTCGGAAGCTGTGAATTACCACGTATATATTCCTGAATAATCTACTGGCAATATTGACAAATCGCTCGCTTGCAGCCGCTGCTATCGAGCGCTCAAAAAAACGCCACTTTGCGCAATTTCCACGTTCCCATCAGCGATGCAAACAGGTATCATGGCGACCCTTTTACGCAGGTGCCTTAACGCAGAAAATCCATGGGCCAGAGGTTGTGAGTCCTAGTGCGGGATAGCAGCTTTGGCACGACGCTGGCGACAGCGAGATCCTCCATCATTTTTTTGTAATCTGCTCATCCTGTGGAGCGCCATGTGTTCCGGATAGGTCCCTATCAGATCGACAGCCAGGTCATCCTCGCGCCCATGGCCGGGGTAACCGACCGCCCCTTTCGGCAATTGTGCCGCCAACTGGGTGCGGGGTTGGTTGTGTCCGAAATGGTGACCGCCAATGCGGAACTCTGGGGCAGTCGCAAGAGCAGTTTGCGCCTGGACCATCGCGGTGAAGTCGCGCCGATATCGGTGCAGATTGCTGGCGGTGATCCGGAGATGATGGCCGAGGCAGCGCGCCTGAATGCGGACAACGGAGCCCAGATTATTGATATCAATATGGGCTGCCCCGCCAAAAAGGTCTGCAAGAAAGCCGCCGGCTCGGCCTTGTTAAAAGATGAACAATTGGTAAACGATATTCTGCGCGCTGTTGTCTCAGCCGTGGATATTCCGGTGACGCTGAAGATTCGCACCGGCTGGAGTATGGAAGACCGCAACGCCCTGCGCGTTGCGCGAATCGCACAGGACAATGGTATCGCCGCCCTCGCCATCCACGGACGCACCCGCGCCTGTGGTTTTACGGGAGCGGCGGAGTACGACACGATAGCCGCCGTGGTGCAGGCTGTTGATATACCGGTGTTTTGCAACGGTGATATCGACTCGGCACCCAAGGCGCGCCAGGTGCTTGAGCAAACCGGCGCGCAAGCGGTGATGATCGGACGGGCCGCTCAAGGGCGGCCGTGGATTTTTCGCGAAATAGCACATTACCTGCGTACAGGTGAACAATTACCTGAACCCTCTCTGACGGAAGTCAGGGAAATTCTTTGTAGCCATCTGCGTGAACTGTACGACTTCTATGGCGATGTAATGGGGCCGCGTATCGCTCGCAAACATGTGGGCTGGTATCTGCAAACCGTCGCCGGCAGTGAGTCGTTTCGCCAACAGTTCAATCGTCTCGACAACGCAGAAGAACAACATGCCAGCGTTCAAACGTTCTTTGAACAGCTGATTACGAAAGAGGATATAGCGGCATGAACACAGCAACTTTTATGACAGAAGCCCCAGCCACCACCAGCCCCGCCAACGGCTTTGCCCAGGCAGCGCAATCACAATCCCTGCGCGGTTGCGTTGAACAAGCGATGGAAAATTATTTCCAGAACCTGGACGGCCAGCCGGTGAGTGATGTGTACGATATGGTGATGGCTGAAGTGGAGGCGCCCATGTTGGAGATCGTGCTCAAGTACACGCGTCACAACCAGACCCGCGCCGCACAAGTGCTGGGTTTGAACCGCGGAACCCTGCGTAAAAAATTAAAGCAATACGGCCTGCTCTAAGGCGGTATCGCGGAGCGCGAGCCAGCGTCTCCCATAAAAGGGGTGGAATAAAAACCACCCCTTTTGCTTTTTAACAGTTTGTCGATTTCTGTTTAACCATGGGGAAATACCACCAATATGTCCAGCGTTAATCTTGTTCCCGTCAAGCGCGCTTTGATCAGCGTCTCCGATAAAACCGGTATTGTGGAATTCGCACAAGCCCTGCACGCCCAAGGCGTGGAAATTTTATCCACCGGCGGCACCTACCGCCTGCTCACCGACAACAAGATTCCTGCCATTGAGGTTTCTGATTACACCGGTTTTCCGGAGATGATGGACGGTCGCGTTAAAACCCTGCACCCCAAAGTGCACGGCGGCATCCTCGCCCGTCGCGGTATGGACGATGCGGTAATGAACGAACACGGCATCAACGCCATCGACATGGTCGTCGTTAATTTGTATCCCTTCGAAAAAACCGTGGCCAAGGCTGATTGTTCTTTGGAAGACGCGGTAGAAAATATTGATATCGGCGGGCCCACCATGGTACGCGCGGCGGCCAAGAATCATGCCTTCGTGAATATTGTTGTTAATGCATCGGACTATGCAGCCATCCTCGAGGAATTAAACACCAATAACGGCAACACCACCTACAAAACCCGTTTTGATCTGGCCATTAAAGCTTACGAACACACCGCCGCTTACGACGGCGCTATTGCCAATTACTTTGGTCGCCTGGTTGACGGCGGCAGTGAAGCTTTTCCGCGTACTTTCAATACGCAATTTATCAAAGCCCAGGAAATGCGCTACGGCGAAAACCCGCATCAGAAAGCGGCGTTTTATGTTGAAAAAAATCCACAGGAAGTCAGCATCGCCACCGCAAAACAATTACAGGGCAAAGAACTTTCCTATAACAATGTGGCCGACACCGATGCGGCATTGGAAACGGTTAAATCCTTTACTGAGCCAGCCTGCGTCATCGTCAAACACGCAAACCCCTGCGGCGTAGCCATCAGCAGCAATATCAAAACCGCCTACGACCTGGCCTATGCCACTGACCCGGAATCGGCCTTCGGCGGCATTATCGCGTTTAACCGCGAACTGGATGCGGAAACCGCTAAAGCCATCATCGAGCGTCAATTTGTGGAGGTGATTATTGCACCGAGCATTGCCGCCGATGCTATTGAAGTTGTGAAAGCCAAACAAAATGTGCGCCTGCTGGCTTGTGGTGAATGGGGCACTGAACGCATTGGCGGCCTGGATTACAAACGCGTTAATGGTGGCCTGCTGGTGCAGGATCGCGATAATGGCATGGTGACTGAAAGCGACCTGAAAGTTGTGACCAAACGTGTACCCACCGAAACCGAAATGCGTGATTTATTATTTGCGTGGAAGGTGGCCAAGTTTGTGAAATCCAACGCGATTATTTACGCGAAGAATAACCAGACCATCGGCGTGGGTGCGGGCCAGATGAGCCGCGTTAACTCTGCGCGCATCGCCGCCATTAAAGCGGAGCACGCTGGCTTGCAAGTCGCCGGTTCCGTGATGGCTTCCGATGCCTTTTTCCCCTTCCGCGACGGTATTGATAACGCCGCTAAAGTCGGCATCGCTGCGGTAATCCAGCCCGGTGGTTCCATGCGCGATGAAGAAGTGATCGCCGCTGCCGATGAACACGGCATGGCCATGGTGTTCACCGGCATGCGCCATTTCCGCCACTAAAAGTAGGTCGGATTAAGCGCGCAGCGCTGTAATCCGACAAGCGGCCTATTTAATAAAAATGTCGGATTACGCTTCGCTAATCCGACCTACGGGTAGAGAAATAAGTTATGAACATTTTGATTATTGGCAGCGGCGGACGCGAACATGCGTTGGCCTGGAAAGCGGCGCAAAGCCCACAGGTTGAAAAAGTATTTGTTGCGCCGGGCAACGCAGGAACCTTGCTCGACAATAAACTCGCCAATGTGTCTATCGATATCCTCGACTTCTCCAGGCTCGCAGATTTTGCTGAAGCAAACGACGTGGGCTTAACCATTGTCGGGCCGGAAGTGCCGCTGGTGGCCGGTATTGTCGATTTCTTTAATGAACGCAAACTGCCCTGCTTTGGCCCCACCAAAGGTGCCGCGCAGCTGGAAGGTTCCAAAGCCTTCACCAAAGATTTCCTCGCACGCCACAAGATTCCCACCGCTGAATACCAAAACTTTACCGAGGTTGAGCCAGCCCTGGCTTACCTGCGTGAGAAAGGCGCACCCATCGTGGTGAAAGCTGATGGCCTTGCCGCCGGTAAGGGTGTGATCGTGGCAGAGACCCTCGACCAAGCCGAAGCAGCGGTGCGCGATATGTTATCTGGCAACGCCTTTGGTGATGCCGGTTGTCGCGTTGTGATCGAAGAATTTCTCGCCGGTGAAGAAGCCAGCTTTATCGTAATGGTAGACGGCAAAAATATCCTACCCATGGCCACCAGCCAGGATCACAAGCGCGTGGGCGATGGTGATACCGGCCCCAACACCGGCGGTATGGGTGCTTATTCTCCCGCGCCGGTTGTGACGCAAGCGGTGCATGATCGCGTGATGCAGGACATCATTCGTCCTACCGTGGATGGCATGGCTGCCGAAGGCAATGACTACACCGGTTTTTTGTATGCCGGACTGATGATTGATGCCTCCGGTGCACCCAAGGTAATCGAATACAATTGCCGCTTTGGCGATCCTGAAACCCAACCCATTATGCTGCGCCTGCAATCCGATCTGGTTGCGTTGTGTCTCGCTGCATTGAAAGGTGATCTTGATAAAGTAACCGCCGACTGGGATGAGCGCGCGTCCATTGGTGTGGTGCTCGCGGCTGGCGGTTATCCCGGTGATTACAATAAAGGCGATGTGATCTCCGGTTTACCCACTGAAGAAGTCAGTGGCGAAAAAGTTTTCCACGCCGGCACAACCAACAAAGATGGCAAGGTTGTTACCAATGGCGGACGTGTGCTTTGTGCGACGGCGTTAGGCAACACCGTGTCTGAAGCGCAACAGCGCGCTTATGAACTGGCCGCGAAGATTCAGTGGGATGGCGTCTTCTATCGCAAGGATATTGGTTATCGTGCGATTGCGCGGGAGCGGGAATAGCACATAAGTGGTGGTGTCGGATTACGCTGCGCTAATCCGACCTACTGTGTCCTACTTGCGACCGAGGGTTATCCGTTATAGTCTGCGCATTCCCGACAATGAGATGCGCTCGTGTCCAACCACCTTGCCAATTACCGCCGCTTTATCTTCCTGACGTTAATCGTCTGGCTGTGTGCTATGTGGGGTGGATTGCACGGGCATTTTTGTTTTGATGGACAGGAACCGCCCGTATCGGTGCACATGGATTTATTAAGTGGTCATCCCGATCATGAGCATGGCGATGAAACCCATATCGATGCCGACGCCGAACTCGTAGAATCCATTTTATTCAAACTTACTAAAATCGACCTGCCACTACTTATCACCGCGCTGGTTTACGCGCTGCTGTTGATTGGCCCCACGCGATCTTTCCCCCGCACAGTTCTTCAGCCGTTCACTAATAAATACTTCCTGTTACGTCCGCCATTGCGCGCGCCCCCTGCTTTCTCCAGCTAAGCCTTTTCTCTTCCCGTTTTCTCTCTGCAAACGGTGGCTCTTTGTATTTGCTGAAATTTCTATGCTGGAGTTTCTATGCGTAATGTATTACTGCACGGCGCGCTGATCGCGTTGTGCTCATTCATTGTGGCGTCGGCCAGGGCTGAACAGCCCGATCAACGTTTATTATCATTGCAGGACGCACTGCGTCTCGGCCTGCAACAACACCCGCAGTTAACTCAATTCACACTGCGCACACAAGCCCTGGCGGGTGATCAGGAAAGTGCGGCCTTGTCACCACCGCTGAGGCTATCCGCCGAACTGGAAAATATTGCTGGCAGCGGCGCCTTCCAGGAAACACAAAACGCTGAACTGACACTGTCGTTGTCATCGGTTATTGAACCGCGTTATCAACGTGATGCACGACAAGCGATTGTCACGGCGCGACAACAGGCACTGGCGACTGAAGAACACGTGTTTGCGCTGGATCTGCTGACGGAAATCACGCGCGGTTTTATTGCAGTGGTCGCCGCGCAGGAATTATTGAGTATTCATCAGCAAAGTCATCAACTCTGGCAACGCCGTGTAACGGATTTACAGAAACGTGTCGCTGCCGGTCGCTCTCCTGCCGCCGAGTTACTGCGTGCACAAGCGGCACTTGCCCGAGCTGATATTGCCCGGCTCGATGCAGAAAATACGGTGCTGCTGGCAAAAATGTCGCTAAGTAAATTATGGGGTGAACCAGATGATTTTCATTTCACCGCACAGGGCAACTTGCACAACCTCGGCGCACCAGCATCCCGCGAGCACATCCTCAGCTTATTGGATCAACACCCCGACCTGCGCTTATTGGCTGATGAAACGCGATTGCGCACTGCTGAACTGAATCTTGCACGCAGCCGTAGCTCGTTAACACCGGAGTGGCAAGCGGGCCTTCGCCATATACGCGAAAGCGACGACACCGCATTAGTGCTGGGTATCAGTGTGCCCTTGTCCAGTAGAGCTCGCGCATCCGGCGAGATAAAAACCGCGCGCGCGCAACAACAATTAGCCATGCAACAACAGGACAGCGCGATCCTCGAACTGCGCAGCCAACTCTTACAGCTGGGAGAGCAACAGCAACTCGCGTTGCAACGGGCAAAAATCCTGCGCGACGAAATTGTGCCCTTACTATCCCGCGCCCTTACCGAAGCTGACGATGCGTTTGCACGCGGTCGCTACAGTTATATGGAATGGAGCCTGGTACAGAATGAGTTGCTGGATGCCCAGCTTGAACTGATTCAATCGGCGGCCCAGGCCCACTACTGGCGAACGGAGATTGACCGGCTCAGCGGCGCCATCCTGTTTAACGACGACCCATCGCCATCAAAGCAAGGAGTCACGCCATGAAATTTTTATTTGCCATTATGCTGTTCTGCACAATGTTGTTATTGAATGCTTCGTTAACACTGGCCTCGTCAATTCATGACCACGATCACGACAGCCACGACAACAATAATGCAACCGAACACCATGACCATGAACACACCGACAACCAGGTCAGCATTCCTGCCGCCCTCGCCAGTCAGGCCGGAATTCGCACCCAGACAGCGACCAGCGGTGTATTACAACAACAGGTATTGTTATTCGGTCGATTGAAACCTTATCCGCAACACATCAGCCACATCCGCGCCCGGTTTCCAGGGCTGATCCGTCAGGTGAATGTTCAGATCGGCGAATCGATAAAGACGGGTATGGTCATCGCCCGCATCGAAGCCAATGACAGCCTGCGCGTTTATGACATTACATCGCCGATTGATGGTGTGGTGATTGATCGCCACGCTAACGCTGGCGAATTTACCGGCGACGACATTCTTTTTACTTTGGCTAACTACGACCAACTGGAATTGGACCTGAATATTTTTGCGCGCGACAGCCAACGCATTCGCATCGGCCAGGATGTCGCTATCTTTAAATCCGATTCCCGCACCGGGCCAGTCATTGCCCAGGGAAAGATTACTTACCTTACTGCCGGCGATGGAAACACGCCCACCGTCACCGCGCATGTCCCGCTCGATAATACAAAGCAACAGTTAATGGCAGGCGCATTGGTTGAAGCGCTGGTCACTGTTGCACAAGATGAGGTTGCAGTCCTGATAGAAAAACGTGCCGTGCAACGTCACGATGGGCAAGCTGTTGTGTTTGTACAAGAGGGCAGTAACTACACCGCCCGCCCGGTTGTATTGGGGCGAAGCAACGCGCAATCTGTTGAAGTGTTGAGCGGTTTGCAAGCGGGTGAAGATTATGTCGTGGACAATAGTTTTCTTGTCAAAGCTGACCTGGAGAAATCCGGCGCAGCACACGTTCACTAGGAGGCGTTATGTTGCAACGTGTATTGCGCATCGCCATTGAGCGACGCGGACTCATTATCTTTGGTGTAGCGCTGTTAGTTGGTTTGGGCCTCTGGAATTACCAGCGCCTGCCGATTGATGCGGTCCCCGACATTACCAATATACAAGTTCAGATCAACACCGAAGCTGCCGGTTATTCTCCGTTGGAAGTGGAGCAACGTATCACCTTTACCATTGAAAACAGTTTATCCGGATTACCGGGGCTGGCGTATACCCGGTCACTGTCACGCTACGGCTTGTCACAAGTTACTGTGGTATTTGATGAAGGCACGGATATTTATTTTGCGCGTGCGCAAGTAAATGAACGGCTTAATCAAATTGCCAATCAATTACCCGACGGCATTGAGCCGGCCATGGGTCCGATTGCTACCGGCCTGGGAGAAATTTTCAGTTACACCGTCGAAGCCACGGGCACAGCCGCACAGGAATACGATATTACCGCGCTTCGCGAAATACAGGACTGGATCATCCGTCCACAGCTGATGCGCGTCAAAGGCGTGGTGGAGATCAACACCATCGGCGGCTATGAAAAGCAATATCACGTTACGCCCGATATGCGCCAGCTGCTGGCGTGGCGTATTACGCTGGAGGACATCAGCACGGCACTGCGCAATAACAACCGCAATCGCGGTGCGGGTTTTGTAGAGCATAACGGCGAACAGATTCTGGTTCGCTCGCCCGGACAATTGCGCGGTATAGAAGACATCAGTGCTGTTGTTGTGGCCACCCGCGATGGCATTCCGGTGCGTATCGGCGATATTGCCGACGTAGCCATTGGCAAGGAATTACGCAGCGGTGCGGCAACCCGCAATGGCCACGAAACGGTGTTAGGTACCGCCATGATGCTCATCGGCGAAAATTCGCGCACCGTTGCGCAGGATCTGGCAAAGCAATTAACGCTGGTTAATCGTTCATTGCCGCCTGGTGTGGTCGCAGAGGCGGTTTATGATCGCACCACGTTGGTAGAAAAGACCATCCGCACCGTGCAAAAAAACCTGCTGGAAGGCGCCTTGCTGGTGATCGCTGTGCTGTTTATTTTGCTTGGTAATTTACGTGCAGCACTGATCACCGCCGCCGTCATTCCGATCAGCATGTTGATGACGATCAGCGGTATGGTGGAAACTGGCGTGTCGGCCAATTTGATGAGTCTCGGTGCGCTGGATTTTGGCCTGATTGTCGATGGCGCGGTCATTATTGTGGAGAATGCGTTGCGTCGTCTCGCTGAAGCGCAACAACATACCACGGGTGCACTGCCGTTAAAACGTCGCCTTGAACTAACGTTTGCAGCCACTGATGAAGTGATCCGGCCCAGTTTATTTGGGGTGAGCATTATTACCCTGGTGTATCTGCCTATTTTTTCCCTGACGGGTGTGGAGGGAAAAATGTTTCACCCCATGGCCTTGACTGTGGTGATGGCGCTGGCCAGTGCCATGTTGCTCTCGGTTACGTTTATTCCAGCCGCCATTGCCCTGGTGATGCGTGGGAAAATTAACACCCGGGAAACGCGCTTGATGCAAGAATTAAAAGCGCGTTACCGGTGGTTGTTAACGCGCGCACTGCAGCACCGCTACAGCATTATCAGCAGTGCTGTCCTGCTTATTATTTTTTGTGGCTGGCTGGCAACAACCCTGGGGCGGGAATTTATTCCGCAACTGGACGAAGGTGATATTGCCTTGCACGCGTTACGCATCCCCGGCACCAGCCTTGAACAAGCCGTGGCCATGCAGCATATGCTTGAGGAACGTATTAACACCTTTCCGGAAGTGGATAAAGTATTTGCAAAAATAGGCACGGCCGAAATTGCCAATGACCCTATGCCGCCCAACGTTGCAGATAATTTTGTCATCCTCAAGCCGCGCTCCGAATGGCCTGACCCGTCGATGGATAAGGCAGACCTGGTTACGCGTATGGAGCATTCACTGCGCGAGCTGCCCGGCAATAATTACGAGTTTACCCAGCCCATCCAGATGCGGTTTAACGAATTGATCTCGGGTGTGCGCACGGATTTCGCGGTCAAAGTGTATGGCGATGATCTGGACCAGCTGCTGCGTTCCGCCAATCATATTCTGGAGGTTTTAAAAAAACTGGATGGTGTTGCCGATCCCCGGGTGGAGCAGGTCACCGGCCTACCGTTGTTAACCATTACGCCTAAACGCCACACCTTGGCCAGTTATGGCATGGATGCAAATTTTTTGCAGAATTGGGTTGCTACAGCCATTGCAGGTAAAACAGTAGGACAACTTTTTGAGGGCGACCGGCGTTTCGATATTGTTGTGCGATTGCCCGAGACATTGCGCCGCGACATCGCGCGCTTCGCACAACTTCCCATCCCATTGCCGTCAGGAAGTCCGACAGATCATGTTCCGCTGGGTGAGGTAGCCCTAATAAACTGGACCGAGGCGCCAAATCAAATCAGCCGCGAAAACGGTAAACGTTTTATTGTCGTAACCACGAATGTGCGCGGGCGTGATCTGGGCAGTTTTGTTACCGAGGCCCAAACCCGTATCACGCATGCGGTGCAATTACCGCCGGGTTATTGGCTGGATTACGGCGGCACGTTTGAGCAATTGGAATCTGCCGGAAAACGCCTGGCACTGGTGGTGCCCTTCACACTCCTGATGATCATCGGCTTATTGCTACTGGCCTTCGGTTCATTGCGCGATGCCTTGATAATTTTTACCGGTGTGCCGCTGGCCTTGACGGGTGGCGTCCTGGCACTCTGGCTGCGCGATATGCCGTTGTCCATTTCCGCTGGTGTCGGCTTTATTGCGTTATCCGGTATCGCTGTGTTGAACGGCCTGGTTATGTTGTCGTTTATTCGTAACCTGTGGGAAAACCAGCAGTTCACATTACCGGCGTTGACGCCCTCTATCATGGAAGGCGCGCTGACTCGTCTGCGCCCTGTGCTGATGACCGCACTGGTTGCCAGCCTCGGTTTTATTCCTATGGCGTTCAACAGCGGCACAGGCGCAGAAGTGCAACGGCCGTTAGCAACAGTGGTTATCGGCGGTATCGTATCTTCTACATTGCTTACATTGCTGGTCCTGCCGGCGCTGTATCAACAAATGTATGAACGACGCGCATCGTCTTAACACGTGATTGTATTTCTTGACTCACTTCATGTTCAGGGAAGAACATTTACTTACCGCCTGGCTATCTTCAACGGATATCAATGGCTATCTCCACTACTATTTAATACATCGTTTTTTTACTTTTTTGTGTGTTAACGAACACTCTTTTCCTGCGATTGTGTGCGACAGTGATCATCGTGCTGCTTTCGTTCGTATCAAAAATTTCTTCTCACTAACACACAGAAAACACAGAGAAAGTTTATTGCAATAACACCACGTATTTTTTTGTCCCGTCAGATTTACTGCTGTGAACCAGCAGCAATGGAGGAAGTATGATTACCAGATTACCCCGCCAATCGACACTCGCTCTCGCCATTCTCTCTGCGCTACCCGGCGTGGCATTCGCCTCATCATTCCAGTTACTCGAACAAAGTCCTGCTCACTTGGGCAGCGCGTTTGCAGGTACTGCATCCAACGTGATTGATGCCAGCAGCGTTTTTTTTAATCCGGCCGGCCTCAGCCAATTGGAAGGCCGCCATCTCACCCTGGCAGGTAACCTTGTTTTTACCGAATCGGTTTTTCATGATCAGGGCTCAAACACCAACGGCATCGAAAGTGCAACCGATGAAACCGGCGTTGTGCCAAATGCTTATTATGTGCATCCGCTGAATGACCGGCTCACGTTTGGCCTGGGATTAAACGGACCTTTTGGCTTAGCCAGTGATTATGGCCGGGATTGGATGGGACGCTATCTCGCCACCTATAGTGAGCTTGAAGTGGCCAGCGTCAACACGACCTTTGCTTACGAAATTTCCGATAATTTTTCGCTGGGCCTGGGGGTCAGTTATCAACGCGCCGAAGTAATTCTGGAAAGTCAGGTGGATTCCACGCTGGGCATTAATCCCAATCCGGCGACGGATAGCAGCGCGAAGATCGAAGGTTCTGATCACGCGTTCGTTGCCGATGTCAGTGCATTTTATCGCCCAACGGACAGCACCAGCTTCGGGCTCGTGTGGCGCCAGGGCGCCGATTTTGAATTGGACGGTGATGCACGTTTTGCATTGAATGCCGCCTGCACACCCGGCGCGGGTTTTCCAACCGGTGCACCGCCGGCTCCGACCACCGGCACCATTTGTTCCGCCACCTTGAACACCCTGGATGGCGATGCAGCCGCCGATGTCGAGCTGCCGGATACACTCACCTTCAGCTTCTCACAACAATTGAATACACAATGGGCGCTACATGGTGATATCGCCTGGACCCAGTGGAGTTCTATCGACACCATTAACGTGATGAACACCGACAATGGTGTGACCGTCGACCAATTGGAACTGCATTATGATGACACCATGCGCTACGCATTGGGCCTGACCTATCAACCGGGAAATGCCTGGACCTGGCGTGCCGGTGTCGCTTTTGATGAGGCGCCGCAAACAGATCCGACCATTGTGAATCCACGCATTCCCGACCAGGACCGTACCTGGTTAAGTGTGGGTTTTAATTTTGCGGTCTCCCAGAACGTATCCCTTGATGTGGGTTACGCGCATCTGATGGTCGACGATGCCAGCATTGCCAATGTCGATATGCAAACCGGTCATCAGGTTTACGGTGATTTCGATGCGCAAGTTGATATTGTCGGTGTGCAAGCCAATTTTCAATTCTAGAAATAGGATAGCCGGCAGATAACCACTACCGGCTTCAGCGTTTCCATCAACCGCAGCAATATGCCGAATGTAAAAAAAGCTAAGCCTGCTTTATTTTGCGTAGCACCTGTTATACCG
>CAMLOU010000083.1 GCA_946481735.1 uncultured Cellvibrio sp. | reverse complement strand
CGATACGATGAAATAAAAAAGCCACTGATGTCAGTGGCTTAATTCGTTGCGCGGTGGTTTTTTTACATTACACATTAAACAAAAAGTGCATAACATCCCCATCCTGCACAATATAATCCTTACCTTCCTTACGGGCCTTACCGGCATTTTTTGCGCCCTGTTCGCCTTTGTATTCCACAAAATCGTTGTAGGAAATGGTTTCGGCGCGGATAAAACCTTTTTCAAAATCGGTGTGGATGACACCGGCGGCTTGCGGTGCGGTAGCGCCGATGGGGATGGTCCAGGCGCGTACTTCTTTAACACCTGCTGTGAAGTAAGTTTGTAAACCCAGTAATTGGTAACCGGCGCGAATTACGCGGTTGAGGCCGGGTTCTTCCATGCCCATTTCGGCGAGGAATTCGGCTTTGTCTTCACCTTCCAGTTCGGCGATGTCGGCTTCCAGTTTGTTGCAGATGGGTACGACAACGGCTTTTTCTTCAGCGGCGATCTTGCACACCAGGTCCAGGTGTGGGTTGTTTTCAAACCCATCTTCCGCCACGTTGGCGATGTACATGGTGGGTTTCAGGGTGAGCAGGTTGATTTCTTTCAGCAGCGCCAGTTCTTCTTTATCCAAGTCAAACGAGCGCAGCGGCTTGGCTTCGTTGAGGTGCGGCTGGATTTTTTCCAGCACGGCTTTCATGGCCATGGCGTGCTTGTCCTGGCCTTTGGCGGCTTTGGCGTAGCGGTTAAGGGCTTTGTCCACCGCTTCCAGGTCGGCCAGAGCCAATTCGGTGTTGATCACCTCGATATCCGCCGCCGGATTCACGCCGTTGGCGACGTGGATAACATTGTCGTCGTCAAAGCAGCGCACGACGTGGGCGATAGCGTCAGTTTCGCGGATGTTGGCCAGAAATTTATTGCCCAGCCCTTCACCTTTGGAGGCGCCCGCCACCAGACCGGCGATATCCACGAACTCCATTGTGGTGGCGACGACCCGTTCGGGTTTGACGATTTCGGCCAGTTTGTCCTGGCGCGGATCGGGTACGGCCACAACGCCCGCGTTGGGCTCGATGGTGCAGAAGGGGAAGTTTTCGGCGCCGATACCGGCGTTGGTCAGCGCATTAAACAGGGTGGATTTGCCGACGTTGGGTAGGCCGACGATGCCGCAGTTAAAACCCATGGTGTGATTCCGTATGAAGATAAGGGCAGCGCGACGTGCGCCGCAAGAATGACAGGGGCGGGATTATACAGGCGCAGGCGGCGTGTCACTAGGTTTGCATAACCCGTTTGCCATTACCCTTGGCTTTACCCGTAGGTCGCATTAGGCGCAAAGCGCCGTAATCCGACAGCTGTGCGAGAAAGAACGTCGGATTACGCTGCGCTAATCCGACCTACGGGGTTTTATGAGGGGTTTTGGTGGTTTCGTTGAGGAGCTTTAACAGCACGCCGTTGGTCCAGCCGAAGCCATCCTGCACCGGGTATTCACCGCCGCCGCCTTCCAGCCCGGGTTCGTAGACGTTGTATTTCTCCACCATCTTGCCGGTGCGTTGGTAGACGTCGGTGTTCAGGGTGATCCAGCGCTGTGTGATGGTGTCGGCCAATGGGTGCTGTTGGTACTGACGCAGGCCTTGAATGGTGATCCATTGCAAGGGTGCCCAGCCATTGGGTGCATCCCATTGCTGGCCGGTATCTTTCAAGGTGGTGGTAACGCCGCCCGCTTGCAGGAAATCCTGCTCAATATGTTGCGCTACCCGGCGGGCTTGTTCCGGCTCCACCATGTTGAAGAACAGCGGAAACATGGCGGCCAGTGAACGAACAGGTGTTTGCTGCTGGGCAACCGCATCGTAGTCGTAGAAAAAGCCGTCCTGCGCATTCCAGGTGTAACGCAACAGCGCATCTTTGCGTTGTTGTGCCAGAGCACGGAATCTTTGCGCTTGTGTTGCATCGCCAATTTCTGCAAATGCCTCGGCCAATACCTGTTCCAGGTGGTACAGCAATGCATTCAGGTCGACCGGCACAATATCGGTGGTGTGAATCGAATCCATGGTGGTGCCGTCTTTGAACCAGCGGCTGCTGAAGTCCCAGCCGGATTCCGCCGCCGCGCGGATATGGCGATAGGTTTCGGGGTTGTCAGCGTGGACCAACTCCACATCTTCTTTATACGATTCCGGGCGCGGTGTGGCAGAGCTGTCCCAATAGCGATTCACGATGCTGCCATCAGGCAAGATAACAACTCGCCGCACACGCGGGTTGGATGCCGACAACATCTCTTTGCCGCTCATCCAGAATTGATATTCCTTTAATAAATACGGACGGTAGCGCGTCAGCGTGCCTTTGCCATTTTTCTCGGCCAGCAGTTTAACCATCAGGGCATAAAACGGTGGTTGTGAGCGGGTTTGATAATAGGTGCGGTTACCGTTGGGAATAAAGCCCATGGTGTCGATCAGGTGCGAAAAATTATCCACCATATCCTCAATCAAATCCCAGCGGTTGGACTCGCGCAAGCCCAGCATGGTGAAGTAACTATCCCAATAATAAATTTCCCGAAAACGTCCGCCGGGTACCACATACTGATGCGGTAATGGAATTAATGAGCCATCAGAGCGCGTATCCGGTTCGCGTGTCAGCACAGGCCAGAGTGATTCAATATGTGCGGCCACAGGTTGGCTTTTATCGCTTTGAAAATCCGAAGCGACTGAAGGGGGAAGATAAAAATTTTCTTCAACAAATATCCGCAGGTTAAAGTCGGGCCGCTCTCGTTGTGCGCGATATTTTTGCAGGATATTTTCAGCCGCTATCTTGGGGGTACTGTCCACAAACGTCTTGGAGTCGCTGAAGATGCCCGATAGCTGGACCTTCTCAAACAGCTCGCCGAAACGTTCATCGGGGCTTAGATGACTGGTGGAATCTTGCCATTGTGTTGCGGGATCAGTGGCACATGAAAAACACATCAGCGGAAAGCTGAGGATAAAAAAGACTTTGGCAATAGCATTCATAAGACCGATTCTTTTATAAGTAGGTTGGTCGCGGTGGGCAACCGCTGAACGCATTGCCCACCTTGAATAACATTAAAAGTGATAACCCAGGGTCAGTTTCACACTGCGTGGCAGAATATAACGACCGTTGGCCGAGGCACCGACAGCGCGTGGGTCACTTTCGGTCAGCGCTAATTCATCGGTGAGATTGTCGACCGACAGTTGCACGCTCAGATCGCTGATATTCACCAACATGCCCACATCAAATTTGCCATAACCGTCCAACTCATTGGTGTTGGCATTATCGCCGTACCGATCACTCACCAGGGTCCAGGTGCCGTAAATCGAGGCGCTGACGCCATTGGCAAATTCCAGCAAGTAGCTGGGTGTGAGTCGCAACTGATGCGTCGGCTGGCGTTGTACCTGATTACCATCGTCGGGCCCGGCGCTGGTGATTTCCGGTTCCTGAATGGTGGCGTTGAGATCCAGCGTTAAATTGCCTAACAATAAATTCCCGTCGATCTCTACACCAATTGCTTCCGTCTCTAAGCGCTCGCAGGTTGCTCCGCCTACATCGCAGAAAGGTTGTCCCTTGGTTTCATTGGCAAAGCCGGTGGCATAAAGCGAATAAAAATCTCGCGCCAATTTATAACCCAATTCATATTGGGTGACGTCAATGATTAAATCGGAGCCGAGATTAAAATCTCCGCGAAAATCGCGATAAGCATCAAAGTCGGGATATTTATGGCCATCGTTGATGCGCACAAAGACGCCCATGTCGTCGGTAAAATTCCAGTTGGCGGCAGCCGTGTAGGAAACCTTGTCTTCATCCGTTTCGACAAAGAAATCATCGCGGCCATCGCGCAGGCCGTCGTCTACGGAGTAATTGGTTTCGCGGTTGACGATACGCACGCCGGCATCCAGGGTCAGAGCACCAATGTAAGTTTCGCCAGCGATATAAAACGCATTTTCGCGCGCATCACCCAATGCCCGCACATCGTATTTAAATCCACAGGTAGGCTCATCCGCGTCCTGGCAATCATCTGTAATGCTGTCAGCGGTAAGTTGCTCGCCATTGTGTCCCAATACATACCATTTCTGGTTACCGATGGACCACCACTCATCCACTTCCCAGGACGAGGTGTAATAACCGAGCGTCACTTTAAAATCCTGCCAACGTTTACTTAAACTCAAATCGTTGTTGAAGGTTTTAATATCCTTGTGCACCACCCAGGGACCAAACATCTGCACCAGATCCCCAGCAGCAACGTCGGTACCGGAAACTGTTTCGCCCGCGACGCCGCCATTCAAACTGCCGAGCGTAACCGCCGCTCCCTGCGGAACAAAACCGTGGGTGTTAGCCGCGCCTTTGGTCAAACTAAAACGATCGATAAAGGTCCAGTCGTTGCCTAAATCCAGCTCAATGGCACCGCCGGTGACACTGCCGTCCCAGCCGCGCCCTTTACCCATATCGAACTCTTCCCAGCTAATCGCAGAGCCTCCCATACCGTCGGGGCCGCTGACAGGAACCAGCACATGGCGGTTGCGTGGGCCTACCTGGGTGTACTCCGCATCCAGCCCGGTATCTATACCATTCACATCCAGTGCTACGGGCAAATACCAGGTGCCGTGATCATCGGTCAGACGATGAAAAATATTGGCTTTACCATTATCGAGTATCTTGGTGATATTGACGGTGAATTGATGGCCCTCTTCTGCATTAAAACCGGCATCGCGTACACCGGGCGATGAGCTGACATAGCCACCGATCATGTAATAAAGATCGTCATCCAGCTTGCCACTGGCTACACCGTCGATCCGTTGCAGATCGTAGTCCGATGTAGAGTATTTAATGGAGCCGGTTGTGTCCTCGCCGCCTTCTTTAAGAATAAAGTTGGTGGTTAAACCCACCTGACCGTTGGAGTACACCGGGTTTGGGCCGCCGCGCAAACCTTCCATACGCGCAATGGTTTCATCAATACGAAAGAGCGTTGAATTTTCCATAAACGATAAGGTGGGTGCGGGATAAACCGCCAGACCATTGATCGCCACCGTTACAAAATCCGCATCTCCGCCACTGGGAAAGCCGCGCACAAAAATATTGGCCCCGGAGACACCGCCGGAGCTCTCCACCCAAACACCCGGTATGGTTTTAAGTAAGTCTGCCGTGCTGGCAGGGGCGACCTGATTAATTTCTTCTTCGCTAACCGTCGAGATGGCAAAACTTGCATCAAACTTGCGTAACGACGCGCCACCCGGTGTACCGGTGACAATCATCTCTTCAATGGCGGGTAGCGGTGGTTCCTGTGCGTATGCAGAAGGCATTAGCGCAGTTGCCAGTGGTGTTAATAAAAAAATAAAACATGTAGCGGGATTAACGTGATTAGCAATGTGTTTATTTTTATTCATGATGGTTCTCCACCCCGTTGGGGATTTGGTGGTTTCCGTCTTTAAATTGACGATGAACATGCATGACAAAAACAGAAGCGGGAATCGTATCGCTCTAAGAGACTAGTAAATGAAATTTTTAAAAGCAATTTAAACAGGAAAATAAGACAATTTTTAACATGTGCTGGATGATGCAGGTGCCAGTCTGCAAAATAAACGCTAATTTTTAGCGGCGCTGGTGCTCACGCAACAATGAGATGTAAACGGGGCTATTAAGAAAAGAGTTAAGAAAATATTTTTTGAGAAGATATGCAGAAGATAGCGGTAAATTTATTTTGTCGTATGCAGATTTTGCATCGCTGCAGCCCAGTTGCCTTTTGCTGCATCAGGCAAAGCGCGAATGGCGCGATCAATTGCATCATCAATCAAGGTTTGTTCACTTGCCGGTGCTTTCTTTAAAACAAAGCCCACCACTTGTGCGGCAGCGCCGGGATGCCCGATGCCGAGACGCAAGCGATTAAAGTTTTGATTATTGCCCAACGCGCTGATGGTATCGCGCAAGCCATTATGGCCGCCGTGTCCGCCACCATGCTTAAAGCGCGCAACGCCGGGAGCAAGGTCCAGTTCATCGTGTGCAACGAGGATGGCTTCGGGAGGGATTTTGTAGAACTGCGCGAGAGCGTTAATGGCTTGTCCGCTGCGGTTCATAAATGTGGTGGGAATCAACAGACGCAGATCGCGGCCGTGAAAATGAATACGCGCGGTCAGCCCGTAGAATTTATTCTCTGGAACCAGGCTGGCGCCCTCGCGGCGCGCCAGCTCGGCAACGAAATCGGCACCGGCATTGTGACGAGTCCTGTCATATTCAGCGCCCGGATTGCCCAGGCCCACGATTAATTGCAGGGGAGTATCCATCACAATACCGTCTGATCCCGATTAAGCAGTAGCACCGCCTTCGGCTTCTTCGTCGCTACCGCCTTTCGGCTTCAGCATAGTGACAACAGCCAGGTCGTGGTCAGCACCGTGGCTCAATGCAACAGAGGTAACGCCTTTGGGCAGCTTGAGGTCGGAGATGTGCAGGATCTGGCCCACTTCCATCTCAGCCAGGTCAACTTCGATGAACTCCGGCAGGTTGGCTGGCAGACAGCTGACTTCCAGTTGCACCAGGTTATGTACCACTTTACCGCCTTGCAGTTTCACACCTTTAGAGCTGGCTTCGTTGATGAAGTGCAAAGGTACGCTGGTGTGCAGCTTGGTGGACTTGGACACGCGCAGGAAGTCGGCGTGCAGAACCTGGGTTTTGGACGGGTGGCGCTGCAGATCTTTCAGGATCACATCTTCGGCTTTACCGGCAATGTTCAGGCTGATGATGTGCGAGTAGAACGCTTCGTTTTCCAGGTGCTTGACCAGATCTTTATGGTTGATGCTGATATTGACCGGATTTTTGCTTCCGCCATACACGATGCCGGGAACAAGGCCTTCCAGACGACGCAGGCGGCGGCTCGCACCTTTCCCCAAATCGTCACGGGCTTGGGCATCTAATACAAAGTCTTCAGACATTTTTCAGTACTCATGTTTGACTGCAAGGGTCCGCGACCAGAACCGTTTGCAGAGTTAAAAAAACCAATGCTGTGGCATTGGTGGTGATCCGAGTACGCTGTTCAGATCAGCGGAACATCGCACTCAGGGATTCTTCATTGCTCAAGCGGCGCATGGCCTCGGCGAGCATCTTCGACAGGGTTAACTGGCGAATGCGTGTGCAATCCTTGGCTTCCTGACGCAAGGGGATGGAGTCGGTCACAACCAACTCATCCAATACAGAATTATTCAGGTTTTGTATTGCATTGCCGGACAGGACCGGGTGCGTACAGTAAGCAATAACGCGCTTGGCGCCGTGTTCTTTCAGCGCCTTGGCAGCATTGCACAGGGTGCCGGCGGTATCTACCATGTCGTCGACCAGCAAACAGGTACGGTCATTCACATCACCGATGATATTCATCACTTCTGCCACGCCTGCCTGGGGGCGACGTTTGTCGATGATCGCCAGGTCAATGCCCAGTTGCTTTGCAACAGCGCGGGCGCGAACCACACCGCCGATATCCGGGGACACGACAATCAGATCCTGGAAATTTTGTCGTTCGATATCTTCCAGCAACACCGGCGAACCATAGACGTTGTCTACCGGCACATCGAAGAAGCCCTGGATCTGTTCCGCGTGAAGATCGACGGTCAGAACCCGGTCAACGCCGACGCCGACCATCATGTCTGCCACAACCTTGGCGGTAATCGGCACCCGCGCAGAGCGTACGCGTCGGTCCTGCCGCGCATAACCGAAATAAGGCACTACGGCAGTAATACGACCGGCAGAGGCGCGCCGCAGTGCATCTACCATCACGATCAATTCAATCAGGTTATCGTTGGTGGGGGCGCAGGTGGATTGCACCACAAAGACATCGCGACCGCGCACGTTGGTCAGTAACTCAACCGCTACTTCACCATCGGAGAATTGCGAGACTGAAACTTCACCCAGTTGCATGCCGAGTTGATCGACAATTTTTTGTGCAAGTTCCGGGTTGGCGTTGCCGGTAAAGACCATCAAGTCAGTCACGTCATGTACCTTTAAATAAAGCCGATAGATATAAAACTGATAAATTGTCGATTTACTGCCGATGCTGCTACGTCTAAAACTGCAGGTTTTTACCCTATGCCATTTACAGGCCCTCCGCAGGAGGGGGCGCTAATTTCAGACCGTATTGATCCGCATTGGGGAAGGTGCGATCACTGTCGGGTGAGAACACAATGACGCGAGAAAATGGCAGGGGCGGAAGGACTCGAACCTACGAATGGCGGGATCAAAACCCGCTGCCTTACCACTTGGCGACGCCCCTGGAGAAGTAATTCTTGCGCCTTAGCGCGTGACGGGATGCAGGTTAAAAAGCGGCGAACGATTGATGCCTTGTGCGATAAATCCCGGCAGATTTTTCGGCGCTTGGGCCAGCACATGCTGTGCGTCTTCTGCGGAATCAAACGCGGCAAATACGCACGCTCCTGTTCCAGTCATTCGAGCATTTCCGGTGTGTTGGCTTAGCCAATTCAGCGCTTCATCCACGGGGGGATAAAGCCTTCGCACCAGCGCCTGGCAGTCGTTTCGACCACCCTGCTCGAGAAAGGCCGCTACTGTAATGTTCGGCGTGTCTCTTGTCAAATCTTTGTGGGAAAAAATTTCAGCGGTAGAAACATGGCAATCCGGATGCAAAACCACGAACCATTTTTGAGGTAATTCAATCGCTTGCAGGCGCTCGCCGACACCTTCTGCCCACGCGGTTTGGGCGCCGATAAAGACCGGAACATCCGCGCCCAGCTTTAATCCCAGTGCGTGCAATTCCAGCATCGTTAAACCGCATTCCCATAGATAATTCAGGGCAACCAGTGTGGTCGCCGCGTTGCTGCTGCCGCCACCAATTCCACCGCCCATGGGCAAGCGTTTTTCCAGTTGGATATCCACCCCCACGTCGGTGCTGCAATAGGATTGCAAGAGGCGCGCAGCGCGCACAATCAGGTTGTCATAAAAGGGTACGTCGGGCATGGCCGGTGTGAGGGTGATTTCCTGATCGTCTCGCCGTTCAAAGGTAAGGGTGTCGCCATAGTTGAGCAACTGAAACAGCGTTTGCAAATTATGATAGCCATCGGCCCGGCGGCCAGTAATGTGTAGAAACAGGTTGAGCTTAGCGGGGGAAAGCAGGGTAATGGAATCAGGTGTAGTCATGGGTGAACCCTTATCAATCCAGTTGCCATTGGCGGATGATCAACGTGAGGCGCACATCACCGTAGCTGGCTGTGATGCGACCAGGTAGTTGGAGATGCGAGATGCCGCTGGGGACTGACTGGTAGTCCTGATATTGAATGAGCCAGCCCGCTTGCTCCAACTGTGCCAGCAGGCCGGATTCATCCTGTTCCATACGAACCACAGGTTGATGCGGTGCCGGCACCCCGCGCACCCAATAGGCGAGCTGCATGACGGGCAGGGTCCAGCCGGTGGTCTGGTAAATCAGTGCCTCGGCGGAGTCGGCCATCAAGGGTGCCTCACCGGGTTGTTGCAAGGTGACGCGACCGGGTTTGCCGCTAATCAGCAAGCGACCTTGACCGAAGGGTCCGCTGAGGTCCAGGGAATAATGACGCTTGTCGTGTTGCCAGCGCAGGTTGGCGCTGCCGTTGTCACCGGGAATGCGCACGCCCAACTTTCCGGTGATTTGCCAGTGGGATATTTTCTGCACCCGTGCTTCGTGGCTTGACCAGTCGTCGATGGGTTGGGGGAGGCGATGGGCGCAGCCGCCCAGCAACGTCAACATGGCCAACAACACAATCGCCAGGGGATAAGCATGAGCGAATTTGTGTTGAGAGGAGAGCATCATTCCCGGGGTGCCTTGAGCCGTTGCATGGTGGAGGTTATGACTTCGCTGTCTGGGGTAAGTTTTAGTGCATCCTCCCAGATTTGACGCGCTTCATCTTTTTCACCAATCACCCATAGCACTTCACCCAGATGCGCGGCAATTTCTGCGTCCTGATAAGCGGCATAGGCGCGCCGGAGATAAATCAATGCTTCAGGATAATTGCCGGTGCGATAGTGTAACCAGCCGACGCTGTCGATGATGGCCGGATCATCGGGGTTAAGGGCGTAGGCCTTCACCAGCAGTTCGCGGGCTTCCTCAAAACGCGTGGTTTTATCCGTCAGGATATAGCCCAAGGCATTGAGTGCGGCCGCGTTATCCGGTTCTCTGGCCAGGACAGTGCGCAAGTCTTCCTCTGCGGCGGCGAGGTGGTTGCGCTGGTCGTGAAGCATGGCGCGGGTAAACAGCAGGTTGCCCTGTTCTTCAACCGGTGTGGTTTTCAGTGCGCGATTGAGCACAGTTTCACCGGCATCCAGATAGTCGTGTTTGATCAGGGTTTGCGCATGGATCAGGTTGAGGCCGCCCGCCTGATCGGGAAAGCGGTGCAGTACACGCTTCATATGTTCTGTGGCGCTCAACAGGTCACCGCTGCCGATCATGATGTTCAGCAGATTGACAGTAGCCGGCAGAAAATCATTGCCGGGTTCCACTTGCAGGTAATGAATCAGCGCTGTTTCGGTATCCTTGCGCGCTTCGGCCAAACGGCCCAGGTAATAGTGGGCGGTAGACACATGCTGGTCGCGGTCCAGCAGCTTTTCAAACGCTGTGACGGCGGTTTCAGTGTCCTTGCGCTCCAGGGCGATGATACCGAGTGACAAGAGCAGGTCGCCGTCGTTGGGTGACTGCTCTACCAGAATTTCGAACTGCTCCTGTGCCAGCCCCAGATCGTGGTGGGTGAGGATGCGGGCATACTGCAAGCGCAGGCGGATATTGTCCGGATACTGTTCCAGCAGGGCGGTCATCCGGGCAATGGCTTCTTCATCGCGCTGCAGTTGATGCAGCAGGTTGGCTTCCAGGATGGCGGCGGGAATACTGTCGGGTTTTTGCGTTAAGGCCGCCTGGGCGTAGCCTAAAGCTTCGTCGAGTTTTTCCTGTTGCTGCAACAAAATGCCTGCCCCCACCAGGAGCTGTTCATCTTTGGGGTGGGTAACCAATTGGTCCAGGTATTTCTGCAATAAGGCGGCTCGCTCGTCATCTGTCAGATTGGTGGCATTGGCCGCGATATTCTGGAACAGGGTTTCTTCGCCCTTATCCAGCAGGCGGCGCGACATCTCGAAGGCTTCCAGGTGACGCCCGTTTTGCATCAGCGTCATCGAGGCATTGGCGAGCGCTTCGCTGCTGTCCGGCGCCACCTCGGCCCAGATCACTGCCGACTCCATAGCAATTTCATCTTCCCGTAAAAAGCGCGCGATCATGGTTGCCCGTTCAGCAACCTGCGGGTCGCGGGTTTCCTTGGCCTGTTGAGCGTAGTTGCTCAAGGCAATATCAAATTGCTGGCGACTGCCGGCGATCTCGCCGACCAGCAACGAATAAAGGGTTTCGCGGGAGAAGGGGCGTTCAGGCGTTGGTGGAGCAGGCGCAGGCTCCACAACGGCGGCATGTACCGGTTCGGGAACTTGGTCGGTGGCTTGCAAGGCGCAACCGCAGACGAGCCAGCAACTTATCAGGCTGGCCGGTAAAAACAGGGAACCTACTTTCATGCTTCAGACAAATCCGGAATCAGGAGCTTGCGACGCGGCCAGCCATCATAAACATAGTGGCACTTTATCTCTATAGACGCTTGGGAATAAGCGGGTAAAAAACTGTGCATAGGGTTATTAGCGGCGCTGGGTCGGATGGAATGCATATGCCCTTACGAGCCTGCGCCACAACAAGCCGGCTAGTAGCATTACCACGGCCAGGCCCAGTGCGCCGCCACCTCCGCCGCTGGCATTGCGGGTAGGTTCACCGGTGCTTCCTCCCTCCAGGATAATGCTGACCTGGGGAGTGGTTCCTAAATGATCGCCTGCCAGGCTCACAGTGGCGTTCTGGATGCCGCTGGTTGTGACGCGCCGGGTCAAGGTCACCGCTTTGTTGCCACTTTCCTGGTCGGCCCAGCTCAGGGTGCCGGGTTCAAGGGTGATGGCTTGGCTGGCAGCGTCATTTAATACCAGATCCACCGACACGCTACCTGCCTTGCCGCCGGCGCGCTTGAGGACGAGCACGCCTTGGGAGGCATCCCCGGTCAGCGTAATGCTGGAACGGGTAAAGCTTATATTGCCGGCACTGGCGGTTCCATTGATGGTGACGGTCGCCATGCTGGGGCTGCCAAGCGTGGCACCGCCCTGGGGGTCAAACAGGCGTACAAAAAACTGCTCGGGCAATTCGTTGTCCAGTGCATCACCGGGGATAGAAACAGAAAATTGTTTGCTGTCCGTCTCCCCTTCTGCCCACTCCAGCCTTCCCGAGGTTGCCCCAAAGTCGGCAGCGTCTGCGGAGCCTGTGCGAGTTTCGTAACCCACGCTGATGGCGCCGGTGGTGCCTTGGGTGCGTGTGACGCTCACATTGAGGGTGCTGCCTTCATCCACAGCGTATTCCTGCGTGCTGAAGGACAAGGTGCCTTGCGTAACGGTAAGGGTGTTGTCGCGCACCACATACAATCCGCTGTTGATGTCACTGACCAGCAACAGGCCGCTGGGCAGGAAGGGGTAGGTGCCCCAGGCGCCATTAAAGGAGGGCAAATTACTTACCGGGTAGGTATCAAAAAAACCCGCGTCCACCGGGTTGGCCGGGTTACTGATGTCCAGCACCGTCAGGCCGCGCTCGTAGTTGGACATGTAATAGCGGTTGCCGCGCACGAAACCATTGTGGTCGATGGCACGGGTCGGGCCGGTATAGGTGCTCAACAATACTGGCCGGGTAAGGTCGGAGATGTCAAAAAAACGCAGGGTAGTGTTGATGCCATAGGTCTGCTCGTCCAACTCGTCATGTACGGACATGACCAATTTGTCTTCACTCCACCAGCCAGAGTGCACATAGCTGGCTTGAGGATAACTGGTGCGCGATAGCTCTACCGGGGTGCTACGGTTGGTCTTGTCCCACAAGCGCACATCGTTTTCATTGAAGTCGAAGAGGACGTCGCAATAGTCGCTGGCATTGACGCACTGGGAATCCTTGCGCTCATCGAAGACGGTCATGGAAGCAACGTCGTGGCTGTAGTTAGCACGCGCATTACTGGCGTTGCGGTAAACCGGCTCCGGATCGATGGGGTTGGTCAACGCAAAGGTATTAAAGGCACCGCCGTTATTGTTGCTGCCGGCCAGGTGGAGCAAAGGCTGCAGGCCGGGGAGCGGGACGCCGGTGCTGTAGTCCACGTTGCTCAGGTAGATGTTGTGGGCACTGATATCGGTCATATCAGTGTTGGCCAGGGTCGCACGCACCGGTAATTCGTTGAGGTCAATAATCTGCAAACCGACCGAGGCATTATCGGCAGTGACATAGGCATAGGATTTCCAGGTGCCCTCGCTGGCAGAGAATTGTTGCAATACCTTGATATCGCGCCAGGTAGTGTCCTGGCCGGGGATACGGGAGATTATCTGCGGATCATCGGGATGGGTGACATCAACCACAACGGTGCCATTGCGCAATCCCATCAAGGCGTATTCGCGTCCATCATTTAAATCATAGTGGCCCCAGATATCGTTGCCCTGGGTATTGCCGCCCAGTTCACTTAAGGGGATATGGGCAACGAGGTCGATATTGCTGCACGCGAACTGGCCGGCCCGGCCGTTGGTGCAGGCCACATTCAGCTGCTTGCGGCGCATTTCCTCCACCGCGTCCATCTTGTCGGACAACTGCATACTGGTGGCGTCGTCCATGCCTTTACGGTCCACGATGATGGTAAAACCTTTCTCCGCCAGTTCATCCACATACTCCGGCGGCACCCCTACCAAACGGGTGGGATGTTGGCTGACATCACGCTTGTAGTGTTTGGTGGAATAGCCACCTTTAACGGGCACTACATCGCTGATCAGGTAGAAGAGCGTATTAACGTCCTCTATGTTGTAGTTACCCGCCGCCACCAGGATATTGTCCCCCTTACTTGCTTGCTGCGCCGCGTAACCGATGGTTTTACAGGGTGAGGAGGGCGTATCGCAGCGTCCCTTATCTTCACCGTCTGCAGCCACATAACGGGGTTTGTCATGTTCAGCGTGGGCGCAAGCCCATTGGGGCAGGGCCGTCAGGCTGAGGGATAGGACCAGGCAGAGAGTGGTTTTCATGATCTTGTTATACGTCCCGTGTTGGCAGATGAACAACCGAAAATGCCGTCTAGCATACGCGTTTGGCGCCTGAGACGTTGTGATCCAGTGTGGAGCTTGTACTTTTACAACCTTGTGCTTTTACAAACAGCCTTGTGCTTTTACAAATAGTCCCGCAACAATTCCCGTGCCCACGCCGGCAAGCTATCGGCATAGATAACCGGCGTGCCGGCTTTCAAGGCCGCGATCCGCCGCAGTGGCATATCCCAACGGCTGTTATCCAGCAAGTACACCTCATCCGCCAGGGGGAGGGCCGCCTTGATATGGTTCAGCGTTCGGGGAATGCGGCTTTCGATCTTCTCTTCCGGCACATTATGGCCGCCCTCGCTGACCCGTTGGGCCACACGCGCCTTGTTCAGGTCGCTGTTGTCGAGGTGGATAAACACCAATACCACCTCATACCCCAAGGCTTTGGCCTGGGCGATAAAGTCGATCTTGGAGGGATGGGAAAATACCGTCTCAAAACAAAAGCTCACGCCTTTGTTGAGCAGGTCATAGCGCAGGTGTTCGGCCAGTTGGGCGGCCGCGTAGCTGGCCTCTTCGGTGCTGTCGGGGGCCATATCGCGGGCGATATTATCGGCATTCACCAAGGCCATGCCGCGCGGTTGCAGGGCCGTGCGATAAAAGGTGCTTTTGCCGGCACCATTGCCACCAGCTAATAGCCAGAGTTGTTTGCGAGGGGGAAGCGTGGTTGGCACGAAAGGGGAAATCCTTTACCCGATTTGCGGAATAAATTGACCATTGCGAAATTGGCCCACCACCACGCGTCCGTCGGGATGAATTTGTTCAAGTAAGCCCGGCACAGCCTGGCTGGCCTGGTAGCGCAGCTTGACGGCACTGATGTGTTGGCTGAGTAAGCCACTGTCGCGCGCGACATCCAGCCCGGCAAACACATCATCTGCAGCCAGGGGCACTGACTGGATGGGTTCCACGCGCAGCTGAGCTAAACCTTCGCGCAGGGCAATCACCGTTTCGGCATCCAGTTCACGCTCTACCGCGCGGCCTAATTCGGCCCAATATTCAATTTGGCGGGGAGTGGTGCGTTTAAAGAGGTGGGCCATTGCCGCAGCGGCTTCCACCAATTTGTGATCGAGCCTTAAGGGAGATGAAACAGCCATAGGAGCCTCCGTAGGGAATCCGGGTTAGCTGACATTGAGTAGCAGGACGAATCAAATGTAGCACTACGCTACATCCTTGTCGAGCAGGCTTTTGCGGTGAAACCAATCTCCCCCTTGTCAGCGGACCCCGCTGGCCGGACAATGACGCCCTTTCATTTGTGACCGCCCGGTTCTGCATGACCCTATTGGCCTTCGGTATCAACCACAATTCTGCGCCTCTCGCGATTCGCGAGCGGGTAGCTTTTGCGCCGGAGCAGGTGGCGGATGCTCTGCACAAGGCCCGTGCCCAAGCGGGGCTGACGGAAGTGACCATTCTTTCTACCTGTAATCGCACCGAGATCTACGCCAGCAGCCAGGGAGAGCCCCAGGCGCTGTTTGACTGGCTGGTAGAGCACACTGCCATCAGTGCGGCGGACCTGGAGCAGTGTTTTTATTGTCATCGCGATGAAGACGCCGTGCGTCATATGATGAAGGTGGCGGGCGGGCTGGATTCTCTGGTGTTGGGCGAACCGCAAATCCTCGGCCAAATGAAGTCGGCCTTTGCGGTGGCGCGCGATGCAGGCACCATCGGCGGCGAATTGCACGGGACATTCCAACAGGTGTTCAGCATTGCCAAGCGGGTGCGCACGGAAACTGCCATCGGTGAAAATCCGGTGTCCGTGGCCTATGCGGCGGTGAGCCTGGCGCAGCAGATTTTCTCCAATTTAAAGCAGGACACAGCGCTGCTGATCGGCGCCGGGGAAACCATCGAACTGGTGGCGCGCCATCTGGCGGAGCAGGGCATCAAGAAGATGATCGTGGCCAACCGCACCCTGGATCGCGCCCAGCGACTCGCGCGGGAATTTCTCGGCGAGGCGATACTCCTGTCGGATATTCCTGAGTATCTCCACCGCGCCGATATAGTGATTTCTTCCACCGCCAGCCAATTGCCGCTACTGGGTAAAGGCGCGGTGGAATCCGCACTAAAAAAACGCAAACACAAGCCCATGTTTATGCTCGATATTGCGGTGCCGCGCGATATCGAAGAGCAAGTCGGCGAGTTGGACGATGTGTACCTTTACACCGTCGACGACTTGCACGCGGTGATTGATGAAAATAAAAAATCCCGCGTGGCGGCGGCAGACAAAGCCGAAGATATTATCGACGAAGGCGTTGAACAATATCGCCGGCACGCGCGGGCACTGAATGCTGTCGCCACCATCAAAGCCTATCGGCGCAAGGCGGAAAGCCTGCGCGATAACGAATTACTGAAAGCGCAGCGCCTGCTGGAAAGCGGCGCCGATGCAGAGCAAGTGCTGCAACAATTTGCGCGCAACCTGACCAATAAATTAATCCATACGCCGACGGCTGTCCTGAAAGATGCCACCGCCGGTGGGCGCACTGAGATGATCCAGGTAGCGCAGGAATTATTTGATTTATCTACTGACGATATCGAAAAAAGCGAGTCTGAATGAAAGCATCGATCCTGGAAAAACTGCAACGCCTGAGCGAACGCTACGAAGAGGTCAGCGCGCTGTTGTCTGAAGCAGATATCATCAATAACCAGAATAAATTTCGCGAGTTATCGAAAGAATACGCTGAGCTGGAGCCTATCGTTCAGGGTTATCAGCGTTATCAACAATTGCTCGACAACATGGCTGAAGCCAAACAATGGCTGACGGGTAATGACCCTGATATGAAAGCCATGGCAGAAGAAGAATTAGCGGCCTGTGAAGAACAATTGGAGCCGATGACACTGGAGCTGCAACGCCTGTTGTTGCCTAAAGACCCTAACGACGAAAAGAACTGCTACCTCGAAATTCGCGCCGGTACCGGTGGCGATGAGGCGGCAATTTTTTCCGGCGATTTGTTCCGCATGTATTCCCGGTACGCCGAGCGTCAAGGTTGGCGCGTCGAAGTGCTGAGCGAGAGTGAAGGTGAACACGGTGGCTACAAGGAAATTATTACCCTGGTGACAGGTCAAGGTGTGTATTCCAAGATGAAATTCGAATCCGGTGCACACCGCGTACAGCGTGTGCCGGAGACGGAATCCCAGGGGCGCATTCATACATCAGCGTGTACCGTCGCGGTGATGCCGGAAGCGGACGAGTTGGAAGAGGTGAATATCAATAAAGCCGATTTGCGCGTTGATACCTACCGTTCCTCCGGTGCGGGTGGTCAGCACGTTAACAAAACCGATTCTGCTATTCGTATTACACACATTCCTACCGGCATTGTGGTGGAGTGCCAGGACGAGCGCTCGCAGCACAAAAATCGCGCGCGTGCCATGTCGTTATTGGCCACCAAATTAAAAACCATGCAGGAAGAAGCCGCGCATAAATCCATGTCCGATGAGCGTCGCAACCTGGTGGGTACTGGTGATCGTTCCGAGCGTATCCGCACCTACAATTATCCCCAGGGGCGCGTAACAGATCACCGTATTAACCTCACGCTCTATTCATTGGATGCGGTGATGGAAGGTGACCTGGACAGCGTGATCCAGCCGCTGGTAAATGAATATCAGGCGGATCAGCTGGCTGCCCTGGCGGAGTAACCTCGCATGAGTGAAGCCTTCACCGTCGCCAGTTGTATACGCATGGCGAACCAACTGGCCAAGGTAAGTGATTCACCCCGCCTTGATGTTGAAATATTGCTGGCACATGTCCTGCAAAAGGATCGCACTTTTTTATTTACCTGGCCGGAAACCGAGCTAACGCTGGAGCAGGAAGATACTTTTATTACGCTGTTTGATCGGCGTTTAGGCGGTGAGCCGGTTGCGCATATTATCGGCCAGCGTGAATTCTGGTCGCTGTCCCTGTTTGTCAATAACACCACCTTGATTCCGCGCCCCGATACTGAATTGGTGGTAGAAACTGTGCTGAATTTATTTGCGTCGGATATGCACAACCAACCGCGCCATGTATTGGACTTGGGTACGGGTACCGGCGCGATTGTGTTAGCACTGGCGCACGAAAAAAAATACTGGCACTGCGTCGGCGTGGATAACCAACCGGAAGCGGTGTTGCTGGCGCAAAAAAATCGCCAGCATCTACAAATACAAAATGTGTCGATCAAAAAAAGCGATTGGTTTTCGGCAGTAGAAGAAACTGACTTTGATGTCATTGTCAGCAATCCGCCTTACATTGCCGCCGATGATCCGCATCTGCAACAGGGCGATGTGCGCTTTGAACCCTTGAGTGCATTGGTTGCCGATAATCAGGGGCTGCGCGATATTGAAAAGATCGTGCAGCAGTCGCGCAATTATTTACGGTCTAACGGTTGGTTGTTGATCGAACATGGCTACCAGCAAGGTCAGGCAGTGCGCCAATTGTTTGAGCACTCCGGTTATGTTGCGATAACAACACTGCGCGACCTGAGTGACAACGAGCGCGTTACCATGGGTAAGAAAACGGGCTAAGCCGATGATGAACGATCAGCAATTACTGCGCTACTCACGCCAGATCATGCT
>CAMLOU010000082.1 GCA_946481735.1 uncultured Cellvibrio sp. | reverse complement strand
AGATTATTTTATGGACGATGACGAAAGTCGTACGGCAGATTGATGGGTGTTTTTGATTTGTCGGATTACGCGGCGTTGCACGCCGCTAATTCGACCTACATAATCGCACCATCGCACCATCGCACCATCGCACTTTTTTACCCGTAGGTCGAATTAGCCGCACAGCGGCGTAATCCGACACCACACCTGCTACGGCGCCCACCGCCCCACACTCTCCATAACCCAAAAATAAAAACACCCCCCCGCTATATTCCCGCCACCAAATTCGCTACATTAGCGCCCATCTTTTTTATTGGAGTTTCAAGCATGACGTGGTTATTACTGGGTGCCGGTTTGGTATTGTTGGTTATCGGTGCGGATTTGTTGGTTAAAGGCGCTGCGCGGCTCGCCGCCAACTTCGGTGTACCTGCATTGGTGATTGGTTTAACCGTGGTTGCCTTCGGCACCAGCGCGCCGGAATTGGCTGTGAGTGTTAAAGCGGCTTTTTCCGGTCAGGCGGAACTGGCCATTGCCAACGCGGTGGGCAGTAACATTTTCAACGTATTGTTTATCCTCGGTGTTGCAGCGGTTGTTTCGCCACTGATTATCTCCAAACAATTAATTCGCCAGGACGTCCCTATCATGGTTGTGGTGTCGATAGTGGCCATGGTCATGACACTCAACGGCAATATCAATAAATGGGAGGCCGGCATCCTGGCGCTGGGTCTCTTGGCTTACACCGCTTTTTTATTTTTCCAGGGCAAGAAAAAAGGCGCCGATGTTTCTGACGAAGAAGTGGAGGAAATGCTCAAGGTGCCGGCACCCGCCTGGAAAAATATCCTGATGGTTATCGGCGGCCTGGCCTTGCTGGTGTGGGGCGCGCGTTGGCTGGTGCAGAGTGCGGTAGAAATTGCCACAGCCTGGGGTGTAAACGAAGCGGTAATTGGTTTGACCATTGTGGCGGCGGGAACTTCCTTGCCTGAGGTGGTCACATCGGTGGTGGCCACCATCAAAGGTCAGCGCGATATCGCCGTGGGCAACGTGGTAGGCAGTAATATTTTTAATATTCTGTGTGTGTTGGGTTTATCGGGCCTGGTGTCACCGACGCCGCTGTTGGCAGGTGAGCAGTTGGCTACTATTGATATCCCGGTGATGGTCGGTGTTGCTGTGCTGTGTGTGCCGCTGTTTTTTATCGGCGCTATCCTGCACCGTATTGAGGGTTTGTTATTTCTTGCGCTCTATGTGGCTTATGTTTGGTATCTGGTGGCGATGGCCTTGTCGCAACCCTATCTCAGCACCTTGCAAAACGGCATCCTCTACGGGCTTTTGCCGGTTGTTGTACTGTATGTGGTGATTGCCTTTATCCATGATATTCGTCAGCGCCGCGCTCGAGGTTAAACTTATTGAGGGAGAGATATGCTATTAAGCTTCAGCATGGCGATGTTGGTATTGTTGCTGATAGCCCGTTATCGTTCTCCTCGCAATGGCATCATCAGAATCATCTGGTTTTTTCTCAGTCTGCTGCCCAGTGAGTTACCCTGGGCAGTCGCTTTGTTTCAGTGTGTTGTTACCCTTCTCCTGTTATTTTTTATCGATCCGTTTTCCCTTGATAATCTTGCGGCCTTGGTCCTGTCAGTGCTGACAATAGCGGGCTGGTATGATTTGCATCGCAAAACATGGCGCACTGCTGGCACCTTGCACGATGCGCTGCGCAAACGTATTCCTGAGCTGAATGGCTCCGGGTTCGATACACACGCTGTTATTCAACAGCGGCACTGGCTAAAGCCATTTCGTTATCATCGGCCGGGCGTTGAGCATGTGCAGGATATTGGTTTCGGCACCCATGCGCGTCAACAGCTGGATATTTATCGCGCTACAGTGCGAGATACCACCACACCACAGCCTGTGCTTGTACAGATTCACGGCGGCGGGTGGATGCTCGGCCACAAACACCAGCAGGCCCAACCCTTGCTCTATCATCTCGCCCAGCATGGTTGGCTGTGTGTGGATATTAATTACCGGCTTGCGCCCCGCCATCCCTATCCCCATTGTTTGCAGGATGTAAAAGCTGCGATTACCTGGGTGAAGCAACACATCGCTGACTATGGTGGTGATCCGCACTTTATTGCACTGGCTGGCGAATCCGCCGGCGCACATCTGGGTATGCTGGCGGCATTGACGGCGGACCATCCAGAATTCCAGTGGGACGCAACGGCTGACAGCCGCGTGCAAGCGGTGGTGTCGCTTTACGGTGTGTATGACCTCACCGAAGATTCCCACACCTGGTCCGGTTTGGTTGGCCGTTTCCTGCAGAAAAAGATTATGCCGGCCACGCCGGATATTTTGCGCATCGCCTCACCGCGCCATCAGATTATTGATAACGCGCCGCCGGTGTTTGTGATTCACGGCACCACCGACAGCCTGGTCTTTGTTGAAGATGCCCGGGAATTTGTAGAGGAATTGCGCCAGACATCACTCGCGCCAGTCGTCTATGCCGAATTGGAAGGTGCAGAACACGGCTTTGATTTATTTCACAGCGTGCGCACCGAATTCACCATCAACGCGATTGAAAAATTCCTGCACCACTGCTACGAAACACACCGTAGGTCGGATTAGCCAAAGGCGTAATCCGACACCCTTCTTGCACTTTACGCAGCATAATTATTCGGCGAGTTTTTGTCGGATTACGACGCCTTTTCAGGCGTCTAATCCGACCTACGGGTTATTTTTTGAAGGGTTTGGGTTTAGCAAATTTTGTGGTGGGTTTGCTCTTTGCTTTGAAGCCCGCATTAAATTTTTTGGCACTTTCAAATTTATCGCCAAACGCTTTTGCGGCTTTATGCGGCTTGGATTTTCCGCGCGGATTGGCACGCGCACCGCTATTCGGTGCTGCGTGCTCGGCGGGAATCAGCGCGCCTGCGCCGGACCCGATTAAATTTCCCTTGCGCATTTTTACCAACAACTCGCGAATCACCGGCCAGTTCGCCGGGTCGTGATAACGCAACAGGGCCTTGTGCAAGCGGCGCTGATCCAGCCCGCGCGGAATACTGATTTTTTTACTTTTATATGTCAATTTTTTCAGCGGATTGCGTTCTGACACATACATCGCCGTGGCCAGCGACATGGGCGATGGATAAAACGTCTGCACCTGATCCACTTCAAAATTGTTCTTCTTCAACCACAGCGCCATGTTAAGCATGTCTTCATCGGTGGTGCCGGGGTGTGCCGCAATAAAATAAGGAATCAGAAATTGTTCTTTCCCCGCTTCCTTGGAAAATTTATCGAACAACCGTTTGAATTCGTAGTAGCTGCTCATCTTGGGTTTCATCATCTGCGCCAGCGGACCTTCCTCGGTATGCTCCGGCGCAATCTTTAGATAACCGCCCACATGATGGGTGACTAATTCCTTCACGTATTCCGGGTCCTGCACCGCCAGGTCGTAACGCAAACCGGAGGCAATGGAAACCCGTTTAACCCCTTTGATCTGCCGCGCGGCGCGATACAGCGCCGTTGTGTGTTTGTGATCAGTGGTTAAATTTTTACAAATTGTCGGGTACACGCAGGACAAGCGCCGGCACTTGCTTAGCGTCGGCATATCCTTGCACGTCAGCCGATACATATTGGCGGTGGGCCCACCGAGGTCAGAGATATGCCCGGTAAAGCCCGGCACTTTTTCGCGGATGTCTTCGATCTCACGCAGGATGGATTCCTGCGAACGGCTCTGGATAATGCGGCCTTCGTGTTCGGTAATTGAGCAAAACGTACAGCCGCCAAAACAGCCGCGCATGATATTCACCGAGGTTTTAATCATGTCGTACGCAGGAATTTTTTGCTTGCCATAGGCGGGGTGCGGCACACGCTGATAAGGCAAATCAAATACGCCGTCCAGCTCGTCGGTTTCCAGCGGAATCGGCGGCGGGTTTACCCAGATTTCACGGTTCTCATGTTTTTGAATCAAGGGCCGCGCATTAAATGGATTGGCTTCCTGATGCAGCACGCGCGACGCGTGTGCGTAAAGCACGGGATCTTTGCGCACCTTATCGAAGGATGGCAGGCGGACATACACTTTCTCATCATCAGGAATTTCGCTGCGATTTTGCAGCGGCATGGGGATGATGCGAATCGGTTGCGGTTCGTCGGGATTAATGCCGGACATTTCACCCTGTGCAGGGCAGCCCTGGGTCGTCAGCGCATTATCAGGATTTAATTGCGCGATCTGCGCTGCCATGGTTTCCGGGTCCAGCTGACGCAAGCCGACCTGCGAATTATTGATATCAGTTTGCGCCGCATCCACAACAGATTTGCTGTTGTGCTGGTACTCGTAAGGATTGGGTAACTTATCAATATTGCCCGGCCAATCGATGCGTGAAGAATCGATTTCCGTCCAACCACCCGGCGCCTCTTTTTTGATAACGACGGTGCCGCGAATACTGTCCAGTTCTTTAATATTTTTGCCCGCGGCGAGTTCATGGGCAATTTCCGCGATGGCCCGCTCGGCATTACCGTACAACAGAATATCCGCCGTCGCATCGATCAAAACCGAACGGCGCACTTCGTTGCTCCAGTAATCGTATTGCGCAATGCGTCGCAAGCTGGCCTCAATACCGCCGAGCACAATGGGTACATCTTTATACGCTTCTTTGCAGCGCTGGCTGTACACCGTAACGGCACGATCCGGGCGCTTGCCGCCTTGGCCGCCGGGTGTGTAAGCATCATCCGAGCGCAGCCGCAAATCGGCGGTGTAGCGGTTGATCATGGAATCCATATTGCCGGCGCTGACACCGAAAAACAGGTTGGGTTTGCCAAGGGCTTTAAAGGGTTCTGCGCTGCGCCAGTCGGGCTGCGCAATGATACCGACGCGAAAACCCTGGGATTCGAGGAAACGCCCGATTACCGCCATACCGAAACTGGGATGATCCACATAGGCATCGCCACACACGATGATGATGTCGCAGCTATCCCAGCCCAAGGTGTCCATCTCGGCGCGGGACATTGGCAAGAATGGCGCCGGCTGATAGGTGGCGCCAGCCGGCCGTGCATAAGAAAAGAGATTTTTGGCAAAGCTATTCATAAGAATCCGGGAATTAAGGACAGGGCCGCCGTTGCAGCCCCCAAAAATTGCCCGCTATTGTCTCAGAATAGCCCACCAGTAAACAGCACTAAAAATGACCAGTTACCGCTTCGCTTCACGACCCGTAGGTCGGATTAGCGCAGCGTAATCCGACAAAAGCTCTTGATCACTCCCCCGCCTTCTCCCGCATCACCTTCTTGAAAAACGCCCCCTGCTCCGAGGGTGTAAACGACCAGTCATTGATCATGGTCGGCGACCACTGCGGATCAAACACCCACGCCGTCCAGGAGATGCCGCGCGTTTCCATAAACTCGATAATCTGCGGGCCATAACTGCCGTCGTTTTTCACCGGTACGTGCGCACCGTAACCATCCGGTTGCACCCAGCCCAACTCCGTGCAGATCAAAGGATACTTCTTGCTGGCGAAGCCCCACTTCGCATCCCAGGCTTTAAAGAAATTTTCCTTCGTCGGTGGGTTGGGCTGTTCCTTTTGCGGATAGGGGTGGGATGCATAAGCCACGCCCGGACGATCAATTGGCGCGTCGGCAATCGGTGTCAGGTCATAGGCCCAGTTAAAACCGGCCACCAGTGGAATAACATCCTTATCGATGGCATAGATAATATCGATCATCTGCTCATTCAGCGCCTTCCACTCCGCCCATTCCGCTTTGCCCCAGGGATCTTGCAAGGTCGTGGGCTCATTAAATAATTCATACACCGCTATGGTGGGCACGCCCTGATAACGGTAGGCAATGTCGTGCCAGAAGCGGAAAGTTTCCTGCTTATCGGTGTAATACATCGGGTGCTGGTAATTGCCGGAGGCGAGGAAACCGATGGAGTGCCAATCGAGGATCAGATACTGCTGGTGTTGGTTTGCCCAGATCACCGCCTGGTCGATCAGTTTGAGATATTCATCCTGCCCGCGCTCGCGCCAGGCGCGCGGATGAATCGGCAAGCGCACGGTGTTGGCTCCCCAATTTTTTAACTCCGCAAACAGACTGGCTTTCCATTGTTTGTCTTTCACCAACTTATCCGGATCGGCCACGCTTACACCGCGAAACACAAACACCTTGCCTTGCGCATCGACAAATTGATGGCCCTTCACGCGAATAATATCCTGCTTGTTTTTCAGCTGGCTTACGTCAAAACGCCCGATTTTTTCATACGTCTTGCGATCACTGGACACTGGATCTTCCGCCTGCGCGAACACCTGCACAGCCAACAGCACACCGAGTACGGCGAGTAAATTTTTAATAGATAAAAATGAACGGGAACACATGCGCTTTCTCCTCGCGAATTGTTATTGGTATAAGGGCTAGGAGTGTAGGAGTTCAGCTGTGAGGCTGCACGGTGACTTACATTTTTTAACGAACCTGGCTGGTATGCCGCCAGGATCGCTATATTGGCGAGGGAATTGGAGGCTATTCCTTTGAGCACTCAGGGGGTTGAAAGGTATCTGTAATACGCACAGAACAGCTGACCATGGCTGCGTCCTCGTCTGAAAAATAGTAATCCAGCTTGATCTGGATACTGTTGTTCTCGATGGTGATACCTTCAACAAAGACGCCGGACGAATCTGAAAAACGGCGTTTTTTCCCATCCAACTGAATGCTATCGATAGCGACACTGTCTATCAACGATACCGTTGGAACAGACAATAGCTCCAGATCAATCTGTGGAAGCAGTTCCATATTGTGCTGAATAACCCTTACCAAGTGCTCGCCAACACGGTGAGTTTCAACATGATCTACCGAAAGTGGAATCAAAGGTTGTTTGTTTGCCGTGTCGGCTGAACAAGAAATACAGCAAGAAAATAAGAAAATGAATGCGGATAGCCTGGGTAGTTTCTTCATGATATTGGCTCTATTTCGAAGCGGGCGAGGGTGCTTTGTCAATAAAAGAAACCCTGCGTTTGAATCTATCGCTGGGTACGTTTTTCCAGTGGCTTTCGTCTTTGATTTTTTTCTTAAAGGTGACGATATCATTGTCAGCCACACTCTTCTGTATGGTCTGTCTTGCTGAAGAGGTATAGTCACCACGAAACTTTAAATCAATTAATATATCTTTGATATAGGAATTTAGTTTATCCCAGTCAGTTTTTCCGTAAAGCTTTTCTACATCCTTCTTTTCACAGATTCGTTTAACCTCTTGGCTTTCATGGTTATAACTTATCTTGAACAATTTCTTTTGCGTGTCAGGGGTTATCTGAAAATCCAGTAAATCGTTATTGATCACAAAATCCTCTGCACCCTTGCCAAACTTTCCTGCAGCTTTTACCAGTATATCAATATACGCTTTATCTATTGTGGCGGAAGTTAAGTTTTCGCGAATCGTTTTTTCACTTTTTCTTCTGAGATCATACCCTCGTCCGATAGTAAGACCGGATGCTTCGCTGGGGATGTGTAACTTTCGGCTATGATAAGGGCCACCTTCGGCTCCTTCAGATTCCCAAGTTACGATCCCATAATCCGGTGACAAGATTGCGGTGGGTTTGAATGTATCATTGAGTAATTTAAGCAAAGATTTAAACGTACTTCCACCAGCATCTACCCGGCTATCTGCTTTTGAGGATTTAAGATGATTTATCTGAAAGTCAGCTATAGCCTTTTCTAGCAATTCATCGCACTTCCCGGTAATGGCAAAAGCTGGCAGTTGATGCTTTCTTTGATAGACGTTGATGAGTGCCTGAATAAGCTTTACATCGTTAACAGAGTTTTTGGCAGACTTTCCTACTGAAGTAAAAATTCTTAATTTTCTCATACGTAAAATCCTTTTGTTTTTAAATAAAAAACTATATCAGCCAGATAAAATATTGCTGTTATCCGGTTCGCAATAACTGCCAATGAGTGTAAATTTTATCAAATTAACTTTTAACGAACCTAACTGATGCGATCAGGTTATTTGGCATGCTTTTGTGAGACAACGACGATGTAGTAATAACCAATCGACAGCGCCAGGATTACAGCGCCGGTTGCATACACATAGTTGTAGTCCATTTCATTGTAGTCAAACACAATGACCTTTCGTGCGGCAGCCATCAGCGCCGTTGCAAGAACAATCTCTACGGCCAAACGGGAGTTGTGGTTCTCCTGCACGTAGAGCACCAGATTATGGTAGATCTCGATGGCGATGAGCACGGCCATAAATGCACCGAAGGTTGCCAGGATGTCGTTGATTTCAAGCAACAGAAAAGGTGGCTCTTTGAGTCGTTGATAAAGCACATAAACAATATCGGCAACGCCCCAGATAATCACAAACACCATGATGACCGCTGTAATTTTGGCAACGTAGCGGATGATCAAACTCATGGTTCTGGTCAGCCTGGAATCTTCCCCGTGCATATTGATGCCCCTTTCAGCAGATGTTGCAGTAGTTAAAAAATCAATCCGGAAACGTCACCCAATTACCTGCATAACGCAGCCTTACTGTTAACCCGTCACCCACACCAGCATTTCGTAATACAGCGGTATACCTATCAATACATTAAAGGGAAAAGTGATACCCAGTGAGGCAAAAATAGCGATGCCTACATCGGCTTCTTTTATTGCGCTGCGTATCGCGGCAGGTGCTGCAATGTAGGAAGCACTCGCAACCAGAGAGCTAAGGATAAGAGTGGTGCCCAGCGGCATGTCGAGAAGAACCCCCACAGCCAGACCCAACATGGCCAGAAAGACAGGAGCAATAAGCGCAAAACTGATGAGGCGCCAGTGGTGAAGAGGCAAGGGGTACAGGTGCTTGGAGGCGCACAAACCCATCTCCAGCAAAAACAGGGCGAGCAGTGCTTTGAAAGCGCCGAGGAAAAGTGGAGCGATATCGGCGCTGCCCTGCGGGCCGTAGCTATAGCCGATCAACACGCCGCCGGCTAGCAACAGCACACCCCGGCTCGTCAGCGCTTCATGCCATACGGCTGCTGCACTGCCTTCGCCACCGCGAATACGTTGATAGAGCATGATGGCTACGACAATCGCAGGCAGCTCCAGAAGAACCAGGTAAAGCGTGGTCTGCGGGGAGATGGTCAGCCCCTGGCTTTCTGCAAACGCGAGGGCGACCGCAAATGTGCCGGCGCTGGCTGAACCATAGTGGGCCGCCACGCCTGCGCTGTTGGCTTCGCTGAGTTTTACTGCCTTGCGCAGTAAGGGATAAAGCGCGAGCGGAATTGCAGCGCCTATCAAAATGACCACGACCGCTTCCGCGGCTAACTCCCAGCTCACCTGCCCGTGCAATGCCAGTCCGCCCTTGATGCCCAAGGTCAGCATCAACAGAATGCTGAGCGTGTCATAAGCCGCTTTCGGCACCACAAGATCTGATTTTGCCAGCCCGGCAAGAATACCTAACAGGAAAAACGCAACCACAATATCCGGCATAACCATCCCCTATGAGCCCTTATTTAATCGTGGCGGCAGTATGAAGACCTCATTTAATAAAAGATAATTAATGTCTATGATGGTAAGTATTTATAATTATCTATATAGGAGCGGCACATGAATGTTCGCCATCTGACCTTTCGCTTGCTGCAGGTATACGTGGCCGTCATCCGGACAGGCTCCATATCCCAGGCGGCGATGGATTTACACCTGACCCAGCCGACCGTGTCCCTCCAGATAAAACGGTTAACCGAAGCCGTGGGTCATCCGCTGCTTGAGAATCGGGAGGGTTTGTACAAGCCAACCCTGGTGGGGAAGGAGCTATACCGCGCGGCATTGGATGCGCTGACCCGTTTTGATGACTTCAAGCTTTTTCTCAATGATGCGGAGCAGGGCAACCGAGGGCATTTCAGTCTGGGGATTGTCACGACGGCCAAATATGTTGTGCCGCGTTTGCTCAGTCCTTACGCGCAACAATACCCGGGGGTGGACGTCACCCTGAATATCGGAAACCGTGAGACGATTCTTAAACGGTTTGATAATCAGCTGGATGATTTATATCTGTTCAGCCACCCGCCGACAGGCAACAACGTGATGAGCGGGAGGTTTTTGCGTAATCCGCTGGTGATGATTGCCCCTGTGAATCACTGGGCCGCACGGCGCGACGAGGTGGATATTGCGGAATTGATCAACGAACGTTTTTTAATGCGAGAACCTGGCAGCGCAACGCGCATGGTGACCGAGGCCTGGCTGCGTGACCACAATATCCAGCTGACAAAAACCCTGCAAATTGAAAGCAATGAAGCGATTCGCCTGAGTGTGGAAACAGGCTTGGGTCTGGCGGTTCTTTCTGAGCATACTCTGGCGCAGGCTAATGCAAACCTGGCCGTTGTGAATGTAAAAGGTTTTCCGTTGCTCAGTCATTGGTATGTGGTAAGGAGCGGTGATAAACGTCTTCCGGCAGCGGCAAACCAGTTCCTGAAATTCATGAATGACCATTTAAATGAGTGGGTGGAAGAAAAGTATGTTCAGAATGAGATTGCAAAGCTGATCTTGTCATAACGCTAACCGGTCCCTACCGATTAGCGTCAAGGCTTACGCCAGTAATTGCTGTAACAGCGCTTTGTAATCCATCTTTCCGGTGCCGAGTTTTGGCAACTCTGGCATCACCTGAATCTCTGCCGGTAGCATCAAACCTTCCATGCCGCCGCTAAGCAGTTGTTGACGCAGTTCAGCAGGCGTTGTGTCAGTAGAGTTGCCGGTGACGCAAAGAATAATGCGCTCCCCTTTTTTCTCATCGCTCAACGCAACGGCGGCTAATTCAATATCGGGGTTATCGAAAATCTCCCGCGCTTTCTCTTCCACAGCGCCGAGGCTGATCATCTCGCCGCCGATCTTGGCGAAGCGTGAATAGCGGTCGACAATAGTGAGAAAACCGTCTTCATCCAGGTGGCCTTTGTCACCGGTTTTGTACCAGCGGCGATTGTCGAGGGTAACAATGGCTTGCGCGGTTTTCTCCGCGTCGTTCAGGTAGCCGAGCATGAGTTGGGTGCCGGATACCAGGATCAATCCATCCTCACCTTGCGGTAATGTGTCGAGAGTATCGGGATCGACAATGCGAATACTGCTACCCGGTAAAGGCATGCCGACGGTGCCGGGCTGATTGCCTTTTTGCAGTTTCCAGTACACCGTATCCAGCATATCGGGAATGTTAACGCTGATAACCGGTGTGGTTTCAGTGGTGCCATAGCCTTCAAAGATTTTTTTATTGAACTTCATTTCAAATTCACTGCGCACCCGCTCCTGCAATTTTTCAGCACCGGCAACGACGATGCGCAGCGAGTCGAGCATCAGCGGCTCAACTTTACTGTTGCGTGTGTACAAACGCAGGAAGGTGGCAGTACCGCATAAAACAGTGGCGCGGTAGCGGGCTATGGCTTTGGCGATACCGACAACGTCGGTTGGGTCGGGATGGCAGACCACGGGAATACCTTCGAGCATGGGCATCATGGTGGTGACCGTTAAACCAAACGAATGAAACGGCGGCAATGAATTCATAAATACGTCGTGCTTGCGCGTATCCAGCACATCGCTGATCTGTTTGCAGTTGGCAATGATATTGCGGTGGCTCAACACGATACCTTTGGGTGTGCCTTCGCTGCCGCTACTGAATAAAATCGCAGCGGGGTCATCCAGTTGGCGTTGTCGGCCCAATAGCCAATAAATGACGTTGGCAGGCAACAATGAGAACAACATAGCGCGCAGTAAATCCCCTTTGCTTAACGCAGCTTTTACGTCTTCAAGAAAAATAATTTGCGCATCAGCCAACATGGTTTCTATCGCGATGCCGCGTTGTTCCAGCTTGGCCATAAAGCGACGCGAGGTAAACACGGTCCTGATAGCGGCGGTGCGCAAACTTGCCTGTACCGCGCCGACGCTGCTGGTGTAGTTGATATTCACGGTGGTTTGTCCGTTCAATAACACTGCCATATTGCTGATCAGACTCGCGCTGGAGGCCGGCAATACCAAGCCGACATTGTCATCGCTGGTGTGGCGGCGCATGGCTTTGGCAAAGGCCAGGGTTGCGGCGAGGGTACGGCCGTAACTGAAGGTCGTGCCTTCGCCATCCACCATAAAATGTTGGAAGCGATTGCGCTTGGCTGTCTTCAGCCAGGTTAAGGCCAGCGGGTCCAGGTTGTGGGTGTGTTCTTCCCAGGCATCGACAGAAAGCTCGAATACCTTTTGCTTGAGCTCTGCTGTTTTGGTGGTGAGAGGCAAGGGTTTACCAAAGGCGACAATAATGTCGCGGCGGTTGCCGAGGCTGCGATCCAGTAACGAAGTTTCATCGCGCAATTTTCCGGCTGAGCGCGAAAACGCACTGCCCCATAAACCGCGCAAATAAAATGGCACGATCACCGCATTCTCCACGCCTTCTGTCGTGCGCTCGTAGCCAGAGTGGAATTTACCTAAATGACCATTGCGGCTGATGGCGCCTTCGGGAAATAAACACACTACTTCGCCGTTGCGCAACAATTCATTAATACGCGTAAGCGCTTCTTTGCTGTTGCCGGAGGAAATCGGAATCATGCCCAAACGGCTCAGCAAGGGTTTCAGGTACCAGCGGTTATAAATTTCCCGTTGCATGACAAAGCGAACCGGACGTGGGCAGGCAATTTGGACTAATGCCCAATCAATCCAGCTGATGTGATTGCCCAGCAGTAACACCCCGCCGCGCGCCGGTAAATGATCAAAATGCAACACATCAATGCGATAGCGGTGTTTGAACAACAAACTCACCAAAAAACGCACAAACGAATGGGGTAATTGTTTTACCGTATAGCCGGTACCGATGATCGCCACTACCGTTAATAACCCGAGCAGCATCGCGCTGTTAAAACCGAAATACGCAAAGGCGACGGTAAGGCCCAGGAAACTGAGCATGGTGACATTCTGCACCCAGTTATTACCGGCCAATACCGTCCCCAGTTCCTGCTCCTTGGCGTGATATTGAATCAACGCGTTGAGTGGAATCATAAACAAGCCGCCCATCATCCCCAGCACCGTAAAATTAAAAGCCAGGGCAGTATAGGAATCGAGCGTAGGCAAAAGCGCCAGGGTAATGGCGATGCCCAGAGCACCGAGCGGAATGAGTCCGGTCTCGATATGCTTTTGCGAGAAACGGCCAGCGAGGATTGCGCCGATCATAATGCCTAACCCGCTACAGGCAAGCAGCCCCTGAATCACCAGTGTATTGGTTTCGGCCAGGCGTGTTTCAGCAAAATCAGGAAAGGCGGCAAGCAAAACTTGTGAGATGGCCCAGAAGGTGGAAAGCCCGACAATAGACAACCAGATTACCGGGCGACCGCGCAGCGCGCGCAGGTTTTGTTGCAGGTAATCCAGCTTCACATAACGCGAAACCGAAAACGTTTTTTGTGCGTCGGGGCGTGACTGTTGTGGCAATCGGTAACTCAACACCAATTCAATGCTGGCCAACAACACCAGCAGCCAACCTAGCGGCGCAATGCGTTCCAATATGGCGGTGGTGTTGGCTGTGCTGCGCTCCAGTAGCAGAATTTCGAACAAGCCGGAAAACACAAAGGTGCCTAACAAAATACCCACAATCGTAATGGCTTGTACCGCACCATTGGCATGGGCCAGGCGTTCAGTACCGACCAGCTCTTTGATGTAGCCGTATTTTGCCGGGCTGTAGATGGCGCTCTGGATGGCGAGCAGAAAGGTCAGACTGAACGCCGCCCAGAACCAGCCGGCGTAATAACAGGCGGTGATCATCAAAGTAATAGCAACACCGGCCCAGGCGCTGAAACGCATGACTTTATTCTTGGGAAAACGATCCGAGAAAAAACCGGCGGGCGAAAACAGCAGGATAAACGGCAGCAGGATCAGCGCATTGACAATCGCGGTGAGGATGATCTGCTGTTGGCCGTCATAGACTTTAAACACCGTGTTCTGAATAACGATCTTGTGGCCGAGATCCACAAAGGCGTTGAGGAAAACCACCAGCAAGTACGGGATAAATCCGCGGATCTTGACGAGCTGTGACATACATATTCCTTTTTATGAAGGTGTGGCGTTGAGACAGCAGCACTCTGCCAGACTGTATTTTTATCTTCGACCTTTGCATTCCATGTTGCGCTGTATAGACTCAGCGGTATCGTTTAATGATACCCCCGGAGTTTCTTATGGCTCAAGTCGACGCCCTGGTGGAGACCCTCAAATCCGCCCTGAAATCCCACAACCTCAAATACCGCGACGTCGCCCAGGCGATGGACTTATCAGAAGCCTCAATCAAACGCCTGTTCAGCAGCCGCACCTTCAGCCTGCAACAAATCCAGCAAGTATGCCTGATGATGGGAATGGAAATCTCCGACCTGGTGCAACTCATGGTGGAGCGGCAAGCGCGCTTGCAGGAGCTGAGTGAGGAGCAGGAAGAAGAAATTGTGCGCGACCCCGGTTTCCTGATCATCACCGTGTGCGTGCTCAACCGTTGGACTCTGGAAGACATGCTGCGCCATTACACCTTCACCGAACACGAATGCGTGCAAAAACTGGCGCGCCTGGATCGGTTGAAGATCATCGAGTTGTTGCCCAAAAACCGCATCAAATTGTTGGTCGCGCCCAACTTCAGCTGGCGCAAGAACGGCCCCATTCAACGCTTCTTCCTCGACACCATTGAAAAAGAATTATTCCAGGCACAGTTCGATAAACCCGACCACCGGTTGGTGGTGTTGAACGGTATGTTATCGGCGCAATCCAATGGCGAGTTGCAGAAAAAAATCGAACGGCTGGCGCGGGAATTCGATCAACTGAATAACGCCGACGCCGGTCTGGCGTTGCCCGAACGGCAGGGTTACACTCTGGTGCTTGCCTTGCGCAACTGGCAATACGAACAGCTGTTTAAATACCGACGGATGTAAACCGCTGCCCGGTTCACTCCCGACAACAAGGAGCCACTATGGATCTCGACAAGATAGAAAAGCTGAATGAGTTGAAAGAAAAGGGGATTATTACCGAAGAAGAATTCCAGAAAGGCAAAGCCCAGGCGCTGGAAGACAAACCGGTGCAGTCTTTTGATCTAAGTAATATGGATAGCCGCAACTACAGCATGATCATGCACTTCTCGCAATTTTGCTGCATTTTTCTACCGGTGCTGGGCTGGGTTGTGCCGTTGATTATGTGGCTGACGAAAAAGGATGATGACTATATTGATCAACAGGGGCGGGTGATTTTTAACTGGATTATCAGCGCCTTTATCTACACGATTGGTTGCATCATCCTGATGGTGATTGTAGTGGGTGTCTTCCTGTTGATGGCATTGATCGTCTGCTCAATCATCTTCACGGTTATGGGCGCAATCAATGCGAAAGACGGCGTGATTCGCAATTACCCCATGGCGATTCGTTTTATGGCGGTTAATGAAACGCCGAGAACACCTGTGACTAAGTAACTCACCTTAAATAACCAAGTTGCTGGCTTGTAAGACTAAAAATTGACGTTCGCACTATGTGAGTTTGGCGTTAGGGCAAGGGTTTCGAAACCTTCAATTCAGGGATGAATTGAAGGAGCTACAGGGATGTATTCATGCGTTTTCGAAACCCTTGCCCTAATGACAAACGGACTACAAGGTCCACACTTGAAAGTTGATTATTTCTGCAAAAAATTATTTTCAATCGTATTTGAAATCTCAATGGCTTGGGTAAACAAACGAGCCGCCCCAGTGTGTTTTATTAATGCATCCGCCGCCAACAAAATGGCCCCCGCCGTCCAGGTAGTTTTTTCCTTCGGCCAAATCACCTTGTCACGAAAGTTATAGCCCGTCCAATAACCCCCATCCTCATCCATAAATTGATGCAACCAACTGAATAAATGCAGTGCGCGGGCGTGGTCACCAGCGGCGAGTAACGCCAGGGTTAATTCGCAGGATTCCGCTACGGTTACCCAGGGTTCGTCGCTTACGCAGCGGCAACCGATATTGTTTTCAACAAATAGAACCCACTTTTTATCGATGCGTTGTTGTGCCGCTTTGCCGCTGATAACACCGGTGAGGATCGGGTAAAACCAGTCCATGGAAAAACGCTCTTTACTTTCCCAGGTGCGGTCAAAACATTCCGGGTGTTCGCGCAGGGTTTTGCCCAGGCGGGTTTGTGCTTTACGCCAAGCCGGTTTGGTGATAGCCAGGGTGTCGGCGATAGCATTGGCGCAATCGAGGCTTTTGTAGATAGACGCGCAGGCGGTAATCAACGCGTCTTTTTTGGGCGCGCCGTCTTCCGCTACGGCCCAATAGATTTCGCCGGTGGGCGATTGATAGCGCAGGACAAAATCAATGGCTCGTTCAACACAGGAAAAGAGTTCAACCAGAAACGCTTTGTCATCTGTGACCAGAAAATAATGCCAAAGCCCGGTAGCGATGTACGCGATAAAATTGGTTTCGCGATGATTGCGATCCACCGGCTGATCGGCGTAGTAATTGGCCCACCAACTGCCGTCCGGTAATTGTTCTTCAGCGAGCCAGCGATAGGCGCGTTGCGCTCGCGCATGTTCGCCGCCGATGGTGAGCCCCATGGCGGCTTCAATATGATCCCAAGGATCGGCTTTGCCGTTAGAGAACCAGGGGATGCAGCCGTTGGGTAACTGGGTTTGCACAATGTAATTCACCGTGGGCCGCAATAGCGACTCGGGGAAAAATCCTTTGCTCAATAATAATTCGTTCACGATTTGTTAGCCTTGTCTGTTGCGCCGTGTTGAAAGTACATCACCACACTTTTTCCCAACAGCGGGTTCAAACATTTTTCAAGGGTGCGGGTCAGCCAGGGGCGCTGCATCAAGTCCCACACCAGCAGGCGATGGTAGAGTTTTATCAGGCGCGAGTCATCCTGTTTGTCCCACCATAAACATTTCAGCCACCAGAAAGGCGAGTGCAACGCATGAGCCCAATGGCGGTGGAGAAATTGCATGTTGTGCGTTTCCACAACGCGGCGCAAGTGCGCCGCTTTAAAGATGCGGATATGACCACCTTCCACGTCGTGATAAGCGCGACTGAGTTGCCAGCAAATTTTTTCCGGCCAGTAACGCGGCACGCTGATCGCGAGTAAACCCTTGGGTTTTAACACGCGGCGAATCTCGCGCAGCACGGCTTCGTAATCGTGAATATGTTCAAGCACTTCGCTGCAAATAATTTTATCAAAACTGTGATCCGCAAAAGGCAGGCGCGTGGCATCGGCCACCTGCAAGGCAAAATGTTTCTGCGGATTGTCCGGTTGTGAAAACGGTATAAAACGTTGGTGTGCGATGTGCAAATCATCGGGATTCAGATCGATGCCGATGGCTGTTACGTCGCCGTGCAGGTAGGCATTGATCACGTGCCGGCCTTCGCCGCACCCGACGTCCAACACGTGCTCGCCGGGTAGCAACGGAAAGTATTTGAAATCAATCGTTAGCATAAACTTCTGCCGTTGGCGGCGCGGAAACGGCGGTGGTCAGCTCGCTGTTGGTGTGCTGGCCCAACATCTGGCGATAATAAGCGGTCATTTGCTGCGCTACGATGGGCCAGCTTAATTGCTGCAATATATGCTCGCGCCCCCGTTGCCCCAGATGCTCGCGCTGCTCCGGGTGGCGTAGCAAATGGTCGAGCGCCTGATATAAATCGTCTGTATCACCCGCTTTGACCAGGTGCGCGGCCTTGCCTACCACTTCGGGTAAGGCGCCGCCATCGCTGCACACCAAAGGAATGCCACAGGCCATCGCCTCGCCCGCTGGTAAGCCAAACCCTTCATAAAGTGATGGCACCACCGCAATACAGGAGGAGGCATAAAAGTTAACGATGTCTTCAACACCTATGCCGGAAATAAATTTCACACAGTCGCGCAAACCCAGTTGATGCAGTTCCCGTTCGGTCGCGCCGTCCGGTTTTAATTTACCAATGACCAATAAGGAAATTTGCGGATAGGTATCGCGCAATCTTGCCAGAGCCCGCAACAACACTGACAGGCCTTTTAACGGTTGATCAGAAGATGCCGTGGTCATCAGCTGCCAGGGGTTGCGTTGGATCTGTGGGCGCGGAGTAAAAATATCGACATCAATGCCGTTGGGAATCACCTGGATTTTGTGCGGCGGGCGTGCAAAGGCCTCGGCGATGTCGCGCCGCGATTGTTCAGAAACGGTGATCACATGCCGCAGTTGCTGCACCACATTTTTCTGCATCGGCAAAAAGTTATACCAGCGTTTGATCAACCAGCGGTGACCACGATTTTGGGCGGATGCCAAGGCCAGCTCCAGATCGCGCGTAATCGGATGATGAACCGTCGCCACCACCGGCAATCCCCGTTGCTGCAGTGTCAACAGGCCATAACACAGGCTTTGGTTATCGTGGATGATGTCGTAGTGCGTTTGCTGTTGGCGGAAATAACGCACCAGACGTCGACCAAAGGTATAAGGCTCCGCAAAGCTGCCGCTGATCTTGCTCCACCATTCGTACACATCGGTAAACGAACGCAAGTGATGCCAGCGCAATGCGCGAAAAGGTTTTTCTACGGCATAGAGATCAAGGCTGGGTAAGCGGATTAATTTCACTCGGCTATCGAGCTCGGGATAAGGCGGCCCGGAGATCACGTCCACCTGATGCCCCAGGTCAACCAACGCCTTGCTCAGGTAATGCAGGTAAATGCCCTGTCCGCCGACATGGGGATGGCTGCGATATCCCAGCAGGCAGATACGCAGGCATTGGCTGCCGGAGCTAACAGCGCATGTAGCGGCCTGGATAGCGGGTGCCGCCGGGTGTGAAACAGGGTAATAGGACATAAATAACAGCAGCGTCCGTCAAAAAGGGGGCGCCGCTGAATGCGTATGCCCGTCAAAAGCGTGCGGGCATTATAGGTGTGCAGCTACAGACATTGAAGGGTTTAAAGGTCTGCGTCCTTGCAGCGTATTCTTATGTCCATGAGCCTCCC
>CAMLOU010000081.1 GCA_946481735.1 uncultured Cellvibrio sp. | reverse complement strand
TTGCCGGAGCTGCTACTGCTATTGCTGCCGCCGTTATTGCCACCACCGGTACCTTCGCTGACGGTGATGTCGGAGCTGCCACGGCTTTGATAGCCTTCCGTCGCCAATACCATGTAATCGTGATTACCCAGGTTCAACCCCTGGCTGGCCCAGTAATTAAAATGGTTCGCCACAGTGATGGTGCCGGAGATATTGCCGAAACCTTTCTTGGGCGTTCTCACGCTGAAGTATTGATAGAAGGTGGCCGTGCCCTCAATGGATGGCTGGTTAACCCGCTGACAGCGGCGCACATTGTACGTTGCACCATCGCTCTGGAAGCTGCCGTAATCCTGCCCGCCAGAACAGTTCGCGGGATTGTAGGAGCCGTAACTTTCAATCACGTAATACTCAATCAACGGATTGCGCGTCCAGCCGTACAATGCGAGATACGAGTTTTGCGAATTATCGACGTTATAGCTGCCGGAATAATTCACGATCTTCGGCCCGCCGGGATTCCAGCCCTTGCCTCCGACCCAGTTATTGGTGCTATTGGACCACTGGGAGGTGTAACGGCCGCCTGCAAGCAACCCGAACGACGCATCGCCGGAATCTTTCCAGAACGAATAATAAAAACCGTTGTGCGTGCCCGTCTGGTTTGACGTTAAGGTTTGCGCATTGGTGGTAGTTATGCCAAAGGCGAAGGCACACGCAAATGCCGCCGCCAGTTTTTTGCCGGTGAGTAATTTCATTATTGATCTCCATGCTGTTGCCCTCTCAACCAATGCCGCCCATAGAGGAGGAGAGGTTGTTGGTAGCTCATCCTGCTCATTGCAAGCAGGAGCTGTTTTTTCAGGCGCCACGATTATTATTAAAGCCTTGCCGCGTCCTGAAGAGCGCTATTTATAAGGGCTGGAGGTATATTGTCAATAAAACCATATGTATATTGTCAAATAAACTATATGCGCGGTTTGGATATGAAGATATGTTGCTTGAAAGCGGGAATTGTCGGTTGTTTTTGGATGATGGGTGGGTTAATGCTCGCCGCCAATACCCATATAGATAAACAATGCTGCTCTATGTAGTGAAGAATCCTCAATGGGCATATAGCTAACACTGTATTCGGCTCGCTTGTTGTCCTGAGTCGAGTCGTCATATGCTGTCGCTAGCGCGCTATCAGCATCAAACCCTTTTTCTTCAAATCGTTTGATTATTGCCGATACCGCATTCTGAATACTCGCATCTTGTACTGCTGAGTAATTGAAAAAACTTTTAAGTGTTTCACTCAATTTTTTTCCATCTGAAAGTTCACTCGTAGTGCTAGCGTAGTAAGCGATCTCGACGTTATACATCGAGCAATACTTGTGCTCCACAACGGCTACAGATCCATCCTTATACACAATGTGCAATCGATTGATGGATTCATATCCATCGACATCCTTCTGCCAAAAGGTATTGGCGATGTTGTCGGATGTTGGTGTAACAAAGTTCAGAGTATCGCTGGTTAAGGAGCATGTGTGAGTGCTGCCTTTTTCCGCATGACATGCGGCGGTGAGTGTTAATAAGAGAAGTGAAATTAGCAATCTCATGCACAGCTGCCGTTGATATTTGGTGAGAGAGAACCTCGATTTTGCGGGAGTTGGGGTGCAAATGGAAGGTAAATACGGATTGGGTTAGATTGGCTAGGGTGCATAAGCCAGAAGATATCTTTAGATTTACCGAAAAGTGAACGACGCTCGCTTCTTTTGTGCTCCGGCGTCTAACTTTTGCAGTGAGGATTTAATAGGTCATTTATATTGTGCTTATAATTAATCCCCATACGGACGGCAGAGCCCCAGCTTTCCAAAGAAAGCCCTGTTACTTGCTCTTTACTTGAGCTCTTCCCAAGATTCCCCTATTGTCTCAGAATTCACAGGGTCTCCAGATTGTGGTGGTGAAATATTGACCATTGATGGGCTGGCTAGCGACCTCGGTTGGTCAATAAGACCGCCTACCACCTTGCCTCAGAGAGGAGGTTGCCGTTGAGTTAGCGGTTTAGGCGAGTGGATGTGGAAAAGTGGATAGAGCAAGCTAACGGGAAGGAAGCAAAATGATTCCAGATTTTCAAAGCTGCATGCGACCTTTATTGGCTGCCGTGCAGGATGGCCAAATACATCGCTTTAACGAAGCTTTCGAGCAAGTGTGTATTCATTTCCAACTTACCGAAGATGAACGCTCAGAAAAGTTGCCATCAGGTAAGCAAACCATTATTCGAAACCGTATTGCTTGGGCTAGAACCTACCTGAATAAAGCAGGATTGCTGACTACGCCGGGGCGGAGTCAATTGCAAATAACTGACCGAGGCCGGGCGGCGCTTCAGCAAGAGCCGGAACGAATTAATGTGCGGTTTCTGAAGCAATTCCCCGAATTCGTTGAGTTTCACACCGCCAAACCAAAGGCAAGTACAGCTGTCACCACCTATGAAAGCGACACTGAAGATACGGACCCAACTGAGCGTTTGGAAGAAGCCTACAGCGAAATTCGACAGGAACTTATTGAAGAGGTCCTCCAAGCCGTTAAACGGCAATCACCACAATTCTTAGAAAAACTTGTGGTCGAGCTAATGCAGGCCATGGGTTACGGTGGTTGGAGTAAAGAGTCCGGCCAGGCAACTCAATACACTGCTGATGGTGGCATAGACGGATTAATTAACGAAGACCCGCTAGGCTTGGATACCATTTACCTTCAGGCAAAACGTTACGTAGACAGCACCATTGGTCGCGAAGCTATTCAGGCGTTTTCTGGTGCGTTAGATATGCAACGCGCCCACAAAGGTGTTTTTATCACTACGTCAATATTTAGCAAAGGGGCGCTGGAATACGTAGGATTGATTCAGAAAAAAATTATCCTGATTGATGGCGCCAAGCTCGCGGCGCTTATGATTAAACACAATCTCGGTGTATCAGTGAAAGAAACCTACGAAATTAAAGCACTGGATACAGACTTCTTTAACGAAGATTAAAGTTGATAAAAATGACTAAAGAACAGCAGATAGAACAGAAACTAAAAAGCATAATCAATTTTTAAAAGAGCCAGGCCTGTCTACCCTTCCAAATTGATGGATGTTCTAACAATGAACAGAAAACATATACCTGACCAGCGTACCTATGCCTTTCACCAAAAAGCGGCAGAGATTCTCAGGGGATCACCGACAAGGTTGAGAGAAGTTAATGAGGTTTTGCTCAACTGGAAAACCATGTCCGGAACTCAGGCCGAAGGCTGGGCTGAAAAGTGGCAAGAACTAATCGACGGCTTGAGTGCTGCTGAAGTGGCAGAGTTGATTTGTCAAGAAGGGGAGGAAATGGACTTCTATCGCAAGAGTAGTCCGTTTGCTTGCCTTTTATCCGATGAAGAGCGAATGGAAATAATACGGAGGTTTAAATTCGATCATGAATAAAGCACAGCTGGAGCATATTTTACTATCAGCCGCTAAAGTTGGTGATGATAACGAAATTATTGTCATAGGCTCGCAATCTGTCCTTGGACAATTTCCGGAAGCAAGTAAAAACCCGGTGCTTTCCTATTCAATGGAAGCTGACCTTTATCTCAAAAATAAGTTGAAAAACACAATATTAGTTGAAGGCGCTATTGGCGAAGGTTCTATGTTTCATCAAACCTTTGGCTATTACGCGCAGGAGGTCGGCCCAAATACTGCGATTTTGCCAAGAGGTTGGGAAGATAGGCTTTTCCCAGTTGTTGTTAAGCGTGATGGCAGAACTGTTACCGGATACTGTTTGGAAGTTCATGATCTTGCCATAGCAAAGTATGCTGCCGGTCGGGAGAAAGATTATATTTTTCTCGCGGTACTGATCAATAAGGGCATGCTAAGGAAAAAGGAATTGATCAGTCGTGTGTATTCTACCAAGTGTATTCAGCCCCAGTCCGTAATTGATCGTATCAAGCGAGACTTTAAAGAGTACGCTGGCAAGCACCATGATTTTGGAAAATATATGCCTGCCTCAACTCATCAGCCGTCATCGAGAAGGGATCATGATAAGCAGAGCTTTATAGCTAATGTGAGAAAAGGGAAAAATATCATTTAGGAGAAATAGACTCTCATCGACATAGATGCTCATCGCCTGCATTTTGATTCTTGCCTTACTGAAGTTGCGGTAAGGTTGAAATAACGCTTCAATTGAGGTGCTGTTTGTAATACAAAAAAGCAGTTATCTTGGCCATTGGCATCCTGGCTCATCATGGTTTGGCCAAAACGGCAAAACTATGATGCCAAGAGATAAATATGGTGTCGGAGAATGGTGGGCCCAGCTGGACTTGAACCAGCGACCTGCCGATTATGAGTCGGATGCTCTAACCAACTGAGCTATAGGCCCTTTTTGAGGAGCTCGCATGAAGGATTGCGCGAGTGGGGCGCATTATAAAGGCATGTGTCGACGGTGGCTATAGTTTGGTTTCATTGAGTTTTAAATAGCAAAAAGCCCGCGCTTGGCGGGCTTTTTAGTTTTAGCTAGCGTCAGGATTACTCATCCAGGAAGCTACGCAAGTGATCAGAGCGCGAAGGATGGCGCAATTTGCGCAGCGCCTTGGCTTCGATCTGGCGGATACGTTCGCGGGTTACGTCGAACTGTTTGCCCACTTCTTCCAGGGTGTGGTCGGTGTTCATATCGATACCGAAACGCATGCGCAGTACCTTGGCTTCGCGCGCAGTAAGGCCAGCGAGGACTTCGCGGGTAGCTTCGGTCAAACCTTCGATGGTCGCGGACTCCACCGGTGAAATAATGGTGGTGTCTTCGATAAAATCGCCCAGATGTGAATCTTCATCGTCACCGATCGGGGTTTCCATGGAGATAGGTTCTTTGGCGATCTTGAGCACCTTACGCACTTTATCTTCCGGCATATCCATACGGATACCCAGTTCTTCCGGCGTCGGCTCACGGCCCATTTCCTGCAGCATCTGGCGCGATACACGATTGAGTTTGTTGATGGTCTCTATCATGTGCACCGGGATACGAATGGTGCGCGCCTGGTCGGCGATGGAGCGGGTAATGGCCTGGCGAATCCACCAGGTCGCGTAAGTAGAAAATTTGTAACCGCGACGGTATTCAAATTTATCTACCGCTTTCATCAAGCCGATATTGCCTTCCTGAATCAGGTCGAGGAATTGCAGGCCACGGTTGGTGTATTTCTTCGCGATGGAAATCACCAGACGCAGGTTGGCTTCCACCATTTCTTTCTTGGCGCGACGCGCACGCGCTTCACCAATCGACATGCGACGGTTGATGTCTTTAATGTTGGCCAGCGACAGATTATTTTCCTGCTCAATCTGAATCAGGCGGCGTTGCGCGCGCAGGATATCTTCTTCAACCAATTTCAGGGCGTCAGAGTAATCGCGCTTTTTCTTGATGATGTCCGGAATCCACGACTCATTGACTTCGTTGCCGGGAAATTCTTTGATGAATGTCTTGCGCGGCATGTGCGCTTTACGCACACACAATTCCATGATGGTGCGCTCTTCGCGGCGCACAGTGTCCAGAACACCACGGATTTGAACGTAAATCGGGTCGAATTGGCGTGGCGGGAGCTTGAAGAATTTGAACAGGTCGCCCTGGGCGGTCAATTCTTTCTCGGCTTGCTTGCTGTTGCGCCCGTGTTTCGCGACGGCTTTATCGGCCTTCTCGTTCTGCTTTTTCAATTCTTCGAAGCGAACGCGTGCTTCTTCCGGGTCGACACCGGATACGCCTTCTTCTTCATCGTCGCCGGAGGAGTCTTCTTCCTCGTCATCGTCATTGGCGGCTGCTTTGGGGGCCGCGGTGGCGATAGGAAGTTCTTCGTCGGTGGTGGCTGCGGGAATATCTTCTGCCGGGTCGAGCCAGCCGATAATCACATCGCCCAGGCGGCGCTCTTCTTTGGCAACCAATGCGTATTCGTCCAGTACCTGCTGAACGGCGCCGGGCCAGTAGGAGACGGCATGCATCAATTCGCGCACACCTTCTTCAATGCGTTTGGCAATGACGATTTCGCCTTCACGGGTCAGCAGTTCGACAGTGCCCATCTCGCGCATGTACATCCGCACCGGGTCAGTCGTTCGACCCGCTTCGGTTTCCACGGCAGCCAAGGCGGCAGCGGCTTCTGCAGCGGCGATTTCGTCGGCAGAGGAATCCCCATCGGTCATCAACAAGGTATCGGCATCCGGCGCGGTTTCGTACACGCGGATACCCATGTCGTTGATCATCTGGATGATATCTTCGACCTGATCCGGATCTGAGATATCTTCCGGTAAATGGTCATTTACCTCGGCGTATGTGAGGTAGCCCTGTTCTTTACCTCGGGCGATCAGCTCTTTGATTCGAGACTGTTGCTGTTGAGCGTCGTCAGACATTCGGAACCCTGTCAAAAACGTGAGTGGGAGAAACGCAAAGCGCGGGATTATAGCCCATATGTGGCATTGGATTCTAGGAAATCAAGCGGCTGGCGGCGGAGGTGACATAATTCTTTTCGGTTGGTTATTTTATGATCTTGTGCGCTAGAACCTCGGCAGCAAGGCGTTTGCGCTCCTCTTGATTTAAGTCGCCACTGCGCAATTTTTCCAATAATTGAGCGGTTTTTTTTGCGCTCTCCTGTTTGCGTAGCTTCTCCATGCAATCGCAAAATGCGGCGGCGCTGTCGTAATCCGCCTTGGGTGGCTTGTCCTGGCGTACCTGGGTGATCGCGCTTGTGGCTTGCAGCAGGTCATGACCGGCGATGGCGGCCAGCTTTTCAGTGTTTTCCGTTCCGTAGGCGCCCAGCCAATAGCCGAGGATATGGGACAGGTTGTAATGGCTTCGCTCGTGCAGCAGTTTCAATAGCCGCCCGAGTAACTGTATCTCTTCGTCCTCACAGGCCAGCCAGCCGTCATGATCCGCTTCGCTGGCGGCCAGCTCCGGGTGTGTAAGCAACAGAGCTATTGCCTTGCGCGCGGGTGGCATCAGGTATTTGCTTGCTGCCTGTGGTTGCAGGTCCGGCTGTAGCTCTCGTTGATAATCCCGCGCTTTATTCCGGCGCGGCTGGCGCTCCTCGTAATAGCCATCGTATTCCGGTGGTGGTGACGGCGGGCTGTAATAATCGTCCGTATAGTCGCTGTACTCCGGCTCGATAGGCGGTGGCGCGGCGTGGTGCGACGGCTTTTCCGGTTTGGGTTCTACTTTGATGGGGGCTGGCGCGGGTAAAGGCTCGGGCTGTGCCTGGCTGATCAAATCCTGCAGGACATTGCGGCTGAGGCCGGTGCGTTTCGCCAGGTTTTCAAACATCAACTCGCGAAAGACACCCTTAGGGAGGCGATCCAGTAAAGGCGCGGCGCGTTTACTGAAGCTGGCGCGGCCTTCCATGGTGCGGATATTTAAACCCTCTGCCACGGCGTCAAATAGATAATCCTCCAGCGGTACGGCAAGCTCTACCATGCGTTCAAACTTTTCCGGTCCTATCTGGCGCACCAGGGTATCAGGGTCTTCGCCCTCGGGCAGGAACAGGAATTTGACTTGCCGGCCGTCTTTCATGGACGAGAGGGAGTTTTCAAGCGCACGGTGTGCGGCGGTGCGGCCGGCGTTGTCGCCATCGAAACAAAAGACCACTTCGTCGGTGTGGCGGAAGGCGCGATCCAGATGATCTTCGCCGCACGCCGTTCCCAAAGTGGCCACGGCGTAACGAATGCCGAATTGCGCCAGGCTGACCACGTCCATGTAGCCTTCAACCACCAGCAGGCGCGGTAATTCACGGTACGCCAAGCGTGCTTCGTATAGCCCGTACAGTTCCTGGCCTTTATGGAATATCGGCGTCTCGGGTGAATTGAGGTATTTGGGTTTATCGTTACCCAGAACCCGCCCGCCAAAGCCAATCACCCGGCCGCGGGTGTCGCGAATGGGGAACATGATGCGATGCCGGAAACGGTCGTAGATGCGTTTTTCATCGGTGTTATGGATCAGCATCCCGCCTTCGATCAGCAGGTGCTTGTCTTCGTCCGTTTCCGCGAGGGATTTGAGCAGGTTATCCCACCCCGGTGGTGCAAAGCCTACCCCGTATTCCTTGGCGATCTTGCCGTCGAGGCCGCGGCCTTTCAGGTAAGTCACCGCCATCTGCTTGCTGGGGTGCTGGCGCAACTGATTTTGGTAAAAGGTGCTCGCTTTCTCCAGCAGGCTGTAGATGCTGCGCTTTTCCTGCTCGCGCTGCGCCTGGGCTTCACTTTGTACTTCGCGCGGTACGTCAACGCCTACCAGCCGGGCCAATTGCTCCACGGATTCAGGAAAGCTGAGGCGTTCGAAGTCCATGATAAAGCCGAGCGCATTGCCGCTGGCGCCGCAGCCAAAGCAGTAATAGAACTGTTTTTCCGGGCTGACGGTAAACGAGGGGGTTTTTTCTTCGTGAAAGGGGCAGCAGGCGCTGTAGTTCTTACCGGTTTTTTTCAGCTTAACGCGATGATCCACCACCTCGACAATATCGACGCGGTCGAGCAGGGTATCGATAAAGCTTTGGGGGATTAAACCGGCCATAGTGAGTCGCGTAGCTTGGGGTGACGAGTTGCCAGTATAAGCAATTGACTCGCGGTTGTTAGCGGCTCAGTTGTTCTTTCAGTAACTTGCTGACTTCGCCCATGTCGGCGCGGCCCTGTACCTGGGGCTTGATCAGGGCCATGGCTTTACCCATGTCGCGCATATCGGCAACACCGGCATCTTTAATGGTCTGGGTAACGATTGCTGACAATTCATCGCTGCTGAGGGCAGCGGGCATGAATGCCTGAATTTGAGAAACTTCGTAGGCTTCCTGGGCGGCAAGCTCATCGCGCCCGGCGGCACGGTATTGCTGCTCGGAGTCACGGCGCTGCTTGATCATCTTGTCCAGCACCGCCAGGGCGCGTGCGTCTTCTACTTCAATGCGCTCATCAACTTCGATGCGCTTGAATTCCGACATAACCAAACGCAACACCGCCACGCGCTCTTTCTCTTTCGCGCGCATGGCGTTCTTCAAGGCATCGTTGATGCTGTCTCTCAGTGTTGTGTTTGCCATGGGATAACCTGTAGCAGAACGACACGGAATCCGACTCAGGTCGGATTACAACCAAGACCCGGAATTAATACAGACGGGTAAATTTCTTGGATTCGCGTTGCACTTTCTTGGCGTGGCGCTTAACGGCAGCCGCAGCGTTACGCTTGCGTACAGTCGTGGGCTTTTCGTAGCACTCGCGAGCACGTACGTCAGCCAGGATGCCAGCTTTCTCACAAGCGCGCTTGAAACGGCGCAGAGCAACGTCGAAAGGTTCGTTTTCTTTAAGTTTTACTGAAGGCATGTTGTTACCTTTGCTGTCTTGATTCATCCTCTGGTGCAGGGCTGCAAACCAGGGAACCTGAGGGGCGCAGATTCTATACACTTCTTATTACCGGCGCAACCGTCGCTCCGGGCCTGGGTAAAATACTTACTGGCGCCAGGCACCAGCCGCCTTTATCATACGCCACCCCTGTATATATAGATGGTAGAGCGATGCGCGTACTTGGGATCGAAACCTCCTGCGATGAAACCGGAATTGCCGTTTACGACAGGGAGCGCGGCCTGCTGGGTCATGCGCTCTACAGCCAGATTGACCTGCACGCTGAATACGGCGGCGTGGTACCCGAGCTAGCCTCCCGCGACCATGTCCGCAAGATTCTGCCGTTGATTGACCAGGTAATGGCCGAGAGCCACACCACGCCGCAGGATATCCAGGGCATTGCTTATACCTCCGGTCCCGGTCTGATCGGTGCCTTGATGGTGGGAGCTTCGGTTGGCCGCGCGCTGGCCTATGCCTGGGATGTGCCCGCTATCGGCGTTCATCATATGGAAGGCCACTTGCTCGCGCCCATGCTGGAAGATAATCCCCCTGCATTTCCTTTCGTTGCCTTGCTGGTTTCTGGCGGGCATACCCAATTAGTCAAGGTCGATGCCATTGGCTGCTACGAATTGCTGGGTGAATCGCTGGACGATGCGGCCGGTGAAGCCTTCGATAAGGCGGCCAAGATGCTTGACCTGGATTACCCCGGTGGGCCGCAGGTGGCGCGCCTGGCTGAACAGGGCACTCCCGGCCGCTTTGAGTTTCCGCGCCCGATGGTCGATCGCCCAGGCCTGGACTTCAGCTTCAGCGGTTTAAAAACCTACACCTTGAATACCATTGCCGCTCACGCACTACCGGACGGCCTGCCCGATGACCAGACCAGTGCGGACATCGCCTGCGCGTTTCAGGATGCGGTGGTAAGCACATTGGTGATCAAGTGTCGCCGGGCGCTGGAGCAAACCGGTATGAAAACCCTGGTGATTGCCGGTGGTGTTTCTGCAAATAAAAAATTGCGCCAGGATCTGGAAATCGCCTTGGCCAAAATTCACGCCAAAGTCTTCTACGCTCGCCACGAATTTTGTACCGACAATGGCGCCATGATTGCTTACGCCGGTTGTCAGCGGTTGCTGGCGGGGCAATCGGAATCGCTCGCCGTCAACGTGCGGGCACGTTGGCCGCTGAACACGCTTTCGCCTCTCTCATCGGATTGATTCATGGATATTGTTTACATCAGAGATTTACACATTGACACCATCATCGGCATCTATGATTGGGAGCGTCAGGTGCGCCAGACGGTCAGTATCGATCTGGAGATGGCCACGGATATTCGCCAGGCCGCCGCGACGGATGATATTCAATACGCCTTGAACTACAAGGCTGTGTCCAAACGCGTTATTGCGTATGTGGAAAACCGCAATGCCTTGTTGGTGGAGTCGCTGGCCGAAGAGGTGGCGCAAATCGTGCGTGACGAATTTAATGTGCCCTGGTTGCGCTTGCGTTTGAGTAAACCCGGTGCGATTCGCGGCGCGCGTGATGTGGGTCTGGTTATCGAGCGCGGAGTCAAGCCGCAATGACGCAGGTATATCTCGGCTTGGGCAGCAACATTCATCGCCATCAGCATATCGCGGCAGCGCTGGATGCGTTGCACGAGGTGTTTGGTGAACTCAACATCTCCACCGTTTATGAAAGTAAATCTGTGGGTTTTAACGGTAGTAATTTTTTTAACCTGGTTGTGGGTGTCCAGACTGCGTTATCGATCTCTGAATTATCAAAGGTGCTAAAGAGGATTGAAGATGAGAACGGGCGGTGCCGGCAAGGACCAAAATTCAGTCCTCGTACGCTGGATATCGATATTCTGTGTTACGGTGATTTTGTCGGAGTTGAGAATGGCATTGCGTTGCCGCGCGCTGAGGTGGTCCAGAATGCATTTGTCCTGCTGCCGTTAGCCGATATTGCGGCGGACGCAGTGCATCCCGCGTTGCAAAAAACCTACGCGGCGCTGTGGCAGGCTTACGATAAAACCTCGCAATCACTTTGGCCGGTTGATTTTTATTGGAGAGACCGGAAAATTTCCAGTGCCACATGAACGCAGAAAGCCTCTCCCTTCCCTGGAGAGGCGGTAGCATAAGTCAGTGCAATTAATGGATTTCAATTCGATGGGTTGATGGCGCTGAGGGCTCTACTTTGGGAACCATCAATGTCAAAACCCCGTCCTTGAACTTGGCGTCAATGTCTTTTTCCTTGACTGCTGTGCCTAAATCAAAACTGCGTACAAACTTGCCATAGCGTCTTTCCTGGCGAATAAGTTTCCCATCCTTCTCATCCCTGCTTTCCTGGCGCGCTTCAGCGGTTATTGAAAGCATTCCATTTTCCAGTGTTAATTGAATATCTTTTTTCTCGACACCGGGTAACTCAGCGGTAATTTCGAAGCGATCTTTTTTCTCGTTGATATCAACGCGGGGTGAAAACGAAACCCCAGGGCCAGCTCTCAGCGGTGTCCAGAAGTTTTCGAGTATTTGGTCTACATCAAAGAGTGAGTTGCGCGGTATAAGATTCATAAACAGCCTCCGTCATGATGGTTAACTAACCAGGTAGGGACGGCTGAATTATGAGCGTGTTAGCAGATGGCTATTTGATTTGGAGCAATTAATCATTATATTTTTGCGCAATGGAATTTTTTAGTGTGCGTTATTGGCGTGGCAAGTATAAAAATCGCGTCACGTTTGCTATTTTATTGATGCGTTAACACTTTCCGATATTTCTACAGCCATTTTTTATAAGCAAACCAACCGAAGCCGGTAGCCACCAGCAGCATGGCGCCCCACGCGTAGAAGTAGCCGTATTGCATCTTTAGCTCGGGTATATTTTCAAAGTTCATTCCATAGATTCCGGCGATAAAGGTTAAAGGAACAAAAATCGCCGTGATAATGGTCAGCACCTTCATGGTGTTGTTCAGCATGTGCGAGGAGATAGAAAGGTAACCCTCAATCAAGTCGCCACAAATTTCGTAATACATGGTGCACAAACCATGTAGACGTTCGCACCGTTCAAATAAATCCTGCAAGGCATGTTCAATGTCGCCGTCTTCGTCAATCCAGGCTTGAGGAATATTTTTCAGCAGATTGGTAGCGAGGCGCTCGTGGTAACTGAAGATGCGGCGTAGTTTGCGCAAGCGGGATTTGTAAGCAATCAGCTCGCGCATGGTTTCATCATTAGGGCGCTCCTGCATACAATCTTCCAATTCATTCAGGCTTGGCTCAAAGGCCAGCACGGCCTCCAGATAACGCCCTACGGAATAATGCATGGTGCTGACGGCAAGTAACGCAGGGCTTCTGAGTGATGTGCCTCTGCCAGCCATCTCCCAGCCGTGGCGCACACCGGTGGAGGGCCGTTGGTGGCAGCTAATCACACAGCGTTCACCGACAAACAACGCAATGGTCATTTGTTCTATGGTCAGGTCGTCGTTGAACTGGGTAATCCCGCGATACAGGATCAGGGTATGGTTTTCAAAGGCTTCTGTTTTGGGGGGATGGCGAAAACGTTGCACATCTTCAATAGCCAATGGATGGCAGTCGAGTGATTCGAGCATCTTGCGTTCATCTTCAGGAGACTCGCCTTCCAGGTCTATCCATATATAAGTATTTTCTTCATGTCGCCAGCGCTCAATCAGCTCAGTGCCGCCCTCAATAAGATTTTCCTCTGCGGTGAGCAGTAGCGTTTTGATCATCCCAAAGTCCTTACGGTGTTAGAAAGATAATTCTTCTTTCAAGTGGCGAATTTTTTGTACGCGGTGGATAAACTCCTGCAAGATCATGTGGTAAAGCTCATCACCGATAAATTCATCTTCTACGCCGGCGTCGATGCTGGGGTTATCATTAATTTCAATCACCACCACGCGATCTTTTAACTGCTTCAGGTCGACACCATACAAACCATTGCCGATCATGCTGGCCGCTTTGATGGCGGTATTAATAACCGCCTTGGGTACTTCATAGGTTGGCATGGTAACGAAGCCGCCGGAGGGATCGGTTTTATTGTTGTGGTCGTAAATCTGCCAGTGGTCACGCGCCATAAAATATTTGCAGGCATACAAAGGTTTTCCGTTGAGCACCCCGATACGCCAGTCAAAATCGGTGTAGACAAATTCCTGGGCAAGCAACAAGGCCGAATGCTTTAACAATTCCGCCACACCTTTATCCAGGGCTGCACGATCCTCGGCTTTCACCATGCCGCGCGAAAAAGAGCCATCGGGAATTTTAAGGATTAAGGGGAAGCCCAGCTCTTCCGCAATCTTGTCGAGAATGGCCGGCGATTGATTCGAAATCAGGCGGGTCTTGGGTGTGGGAATGCCGCGCGTCGCAAACAGGTCGGCCAGATACACTTTGTTGGTGCAACGAATAATGGATTGGGAGTCATCCATTACCGCCAGCCCTTCCGCCTCGGCGCGGCAGGCAAACTGAAAGGTGTGGTGATTGATATTGGTGGTCTCCCGGATAAATAACATGTCGTATTCCGGCAGTTTGCGAATATCCTTGCGCCCGATAAAGTCCACCTGAATACCGAGTTTGTTGCCAATCTTCACGAATTTTTTCAGCGCTTTTTCATCGCTGGGCGGCAGAGGATCTTCAGGGTTGACCAGTATGGCCATATCGTAGCGGCTGATCTTCTGCGTTTTTTGTTTGCGCCAGAGTTGCGCGCTGAAATGATCAAGTGCATTGGCAAAAGCCTCCTGCTCGGCATCCAGCTTCAAGCTGTGCAGGGCTGTGACTTTCAGGCTGCTCACTCGCCAGCTGCCGTCCCATTCCAGTTCAGCGCGCATTATCGGGCAGGGCTGCTGCTCAAATAACTCCCGTGCCAGCTTTTGCAGTTCCGGTACGCTGCTCTCACCAAAAAAAATCCAGAACGCTAACTTGGGTTCTTCGCGTGATGCCAGTTTTTTAAGGAACTTCTCGGAGTGGTTGTGCAGGTGTTCCTGGATGATGGCAAAGGAATGCTGGTTGCGCAGGTCATTAAGCGTCTTGACCGAAGGAATAACCGAATGACCGCGCGCTTCTGCCAATAGTGAGCAGTAATAGCCTTTGCTCAGGTAGCCGAATTTACGGCACAGATTGATCACACGGGTACGATTGGTTTTGGTGGTGCTGAGTTGCAGATAGTTGTCGAACGTGATGACATGTTCACTGGGAAAGTAGGGCGCCCAGTCCTGTTCAGATTCAACCACGATGAGCAGACGCGACATTGAGAATGTAACCTCGCTAGTAAAGTCATTGCTATGTAGCTTAGCGGTTTTTAATACAGGTGCCAGTCTTTGTTTGGGTTAATTGTGCGGGGCAACACGTTAATTGCAGAGGCTGCGTCCACCGTCCACCGTGATGATCTGACCGGTAATGTAAGGCGCATCCTGAACCAAAAATCTGACTGCCCGCGCAATGTCCTCGGGGCTGCCGCTGCGTGCCAAGGGGATTTTTTGCAGGATCTCCTGCTGTGTTGAGTCATCCAGTCCGTTGTCCTGTTCCGGCCAGAGTATAGCGCCTGGCGCAATGCCGTTGACCCGCACCTGTGGAGCGAGTTCCCGCGCGAGGGATTTGGTGAGCATCACATTGCCCGCTTTGGCTGCACAATAGATCGGATGTTGTTTGAGTGGGCGATCTGCGTGGATATCCGCAATATTGATAATACAACCCCTGCGTTGCTGCAGCTCGGCAGCAAAGGCTTGCGCGAGAAAAAACGGCGCCTTCAGGTTGCTGTTCATTAAATCATTCCATTGCGCCTCACTGGCATTGGCTACCGGTGTAGGAAAAAAGCTGGACGCATTATTAATTAACACATCGAGCCGTTGCCATTGTTGCAATAGGGCGTGAGCCAGGTGTTGAATTTCCTGGAGGTGATTCAGGTCGGCGGCAACGGCAAGAGCGGAATTCGAGCGCTGTTGATTCAGTTTGTCCACCACCGCTTGAGCCTCCTTCGCTGAATGACGGTAGTGTATGGCAATGTTGAAACCCGCCTGGTGAAGGCTTTCAGCAATGGCTGCGCCGATACGACGGGCTCCACCGGTTATTAATGCAACGGGACGTGAATCAGACGATGTCGATAAAAGATTTTCCATAGCGTGTCAGTGTGTTCCCGGCTTGCGCAGTTGTTGAATGTGGGTCAGGCGTTGTTGGTCCAGCTCATCACCGAAGGCTTTGCCCGTTAAGCCTTGTGCCGCGATAGCCTTGAGGTCGATCGCCAGGCAGGCCTGTAACGCCTCACGCAAAAAATCTGCGGGAAGATAATGTGCTAACGCTCGGTCACGACTGCGAGCGATGGCTTCACAGCATAATAAAAAATTCTCAAAACGTTGTGGTCGGCGAAAGGCATCGGTACGCAACAACAAGGTTAATACCATTTCAGGCTCCAATGTTTGCGCGCAATGGCAGTGAACATGAAATTCTGCCACCAGCACGGCCAGCTCCCGGTACTCTTTAGGTGCCGCTATACGTTCGCAAAGCGCATGAATTGCAGAGGTATTGTTTTCGGGGTTTGTTGGCAAGCCATCGTTCAACGCATGTAGCAAGGTGGCAAAACGAATCAGCGGATCAGGGCTGAGTTGACTCGCCTGTTGTAAGCTCAATAACGCGAGGGAGCCAAGGTCCGCAGCGGGCTGATGTGCATCTTGCACCGGCATCTCGAACAAGCGGTCCAGCTCCGGCAGAATACGCGCAAGGGCACCACAATCGCGTAACACCCGGATAAACACATCGGCTGATGTTTCTCCCAATGCGCGTTGCGTTTCTTTCCAGACCCGCTCGGCCACCAGGTGATCCGCTTCGCCGCTGACGACCATTGAACGCATCAATGCCAGGGTTTCTTCCGCAATGCGAAAGCCTAAATGGTGGTAGCGTGCGGCAAAGCGGGCAATGCGTAAAATGCGCACCGGATCTTCTGCAAAGGCGGGCGACACATGCCGCAGGATTTTTTGTTCCAGATCGCGGCGGCCATTATAGGGATCAATGATATTGCCCTGTGCGTCTTCAGCGATGGCATTGATGGTGAGATCCCGGCGACGCAGATCGTCTTCCAGGGTGATATCTTCCGCACAGTAAAAGGTAAAGCCAGCGTAGCCGTGACCGGTCTTACGCTCTGTGCGCGCCAGCGCATATTCTTCGCGGGTTTGTGGATGCAGGAAGACCGGAAAGTCCTTGCCCACTGGCACAAAGCCCTGGGCTTCCATGATCTTCGGCGTGGCACCGACCACGACCCAATCTTTTTCGCTGGAAGGGTAGCCCAGCAGTTTGTCGCGGACGGCGCCGCCGACCAGAAAAGTCTTCATCATGTTCAGGCAGGTCATCATGCAGGAGCCAGACGTTGGCTCTTTATAAGGTGGAGTCACTCTACTGTATGTGTTGCTGAAATCATAGATGCCGCCTTGTCCAGTGGACGAATAAGTGAGAGTAAAACCCGCTTCATTTTTATCTCATTTTTTATCTCGCGGGCTGTTGTTATCCGCACCGCTTTCCTTTAGAGTCATTGCTCTTTTCATCCAAAGATTAATGGCTATGTCTGTTACACAATCCGCACTACGAATCCGCGCACTGCATGTCGCCCATTGGGTGGCACGCGCGTTATTGTTTGCGGAGTTTGATGAATAGTCGATAGAAAACTTTTTCAACAAAGGCCGCAGCGAGATCTCCCTGCGGCCTTTTTTATTTCCATAGAAAAATCCCGGGGTCAGCTAACCGCGTCGCTGCATTAATAAGCTGTATTAATGACAAGGAGTTTTATCGTGGCAGTTTTTCTGGCGTATGTTTTAGTGGTGCTCATTTGGGCAACAACTCCCCTGGCTATTCAATGGAGTAGCGATAGCATCAGCTTTATTGCCGCTGCACTGGCGCGCATGATGATTGCTGTGGCATTTGCATTGCCGATAGTGTTCGCACTGCGCCGGCAGTTATTTCCTCCCGGTGCCTGGAAAGTCTATCTGGCCGGTTCTATCGGCATTTTTCCCAATATGCCGGTCGTCTATTGGGCGGCACAATTTATTCCTTCGGGTTTGGTGGCGGTGATTTTCGCTATGTCGCCTTTTGTTACGGGTGTTCTGTCGCTGTTGATTTTGCGCGAAAACCCTTTCACCCTTCGGCGAGTCATGGCATTGGTTGTGGCGCTGTCGGGGCTATTGGTTATTTTTTATGGCCAGTTGCGCATTGATCGCGATGGGATCTATGGCATTGGTGGCATCCTGTTGTCCTGTCTGTTGTTCAGCTTCAGCAGCGTCTGGATGAAACGCCTTAATGAAAATACTGAAGCCTTTGCGCAGATGACGGGTTCGTTGTTGTTTTCGCTGCCGGGCTTAATGCTCACCTGGTGGTGGCTGGACGGCCAGTTGCCGCACGACTTTTCGCATAAAACCATCGGGGCGGTGGCCTACCTGGCGATCTTTGGTTCCCTGCTGGGTTATACGTTGTTTTTCTTCATCCTGAAGCGCTTGTCCGCCAGTGTCGTCTCGCTGGTCACACTGATGACACCTCTTCTGGCATTAGTGTTGGGCGTATGGGTTGCCGATGAGCGGTTCACATTGCAACTCCTGATCGGGGTCGGCATGGTCATCCTGGCGTTGGTGTTTTATGTCGATCTGGGGCTCACCCGGCTGTGGCGATCCTGCCTGCAGGTGGCGAGTCAGTTGTGGGGCGCATCCGCCGTTCGATAACCGCGATTGCCTTTACCTCGAGAGCGGTGTGCCCGACTTCGGTCGGGCCACGCCTCTTTGCCGGAGGGGATGTGTGCGCTGTGCCGGGGTTTTAGCTGGAGAAATTGGGTTTCTATCAATTTTTATAGCGATTTCTCCTTCCTTTCCTCCGCTCTCCTTCTGAAACATTTATTTGTGCACAAAGTTGGTGCCTATGGCCTCCAATGCTACCGATTTTCTGCATCAATATGGTGCCTCACGATGTTTTTGCCCCGGTATGCCATCTTGTATTCATCTTCTATCTTTTTGATTTATATGTAAAAAACAAAGTTGGCTTGGTAACTGCAATATTGGCGACAAGCTAGTTCGGAATGATATCGACAGCTGCCTCAACAATTAAACGGCTTTACCAATACCTAAAACCTAGAGGAAGAACTCATGAAGAAGATGAAACACACATTTCTGGCCAGTGCTATCGCTCTTTCGGCTCTGGCTTCTACCGCTGTAATCCCGGCTGCTAATGCGGCTGAGGTGTCTGCGTCGGTATCAGCAGCCAATATGTACTACTGGAGAGGTCTGGATTTGGGCAATGGTGATCCTGCCATTATTGGTGACGTAAATATTAGCGAAGCGGGTTTTTATACCGGACTATGGGCATCTTCTGGCGACGCTGCATTGGGAACTGAGTGGGACTTTTATGCAGGTTATGGTTTTGATGCTGGCCCTGTAAGCGTTGACCTGAATTACACCACTTATATGTACCCTTCTTTGGAAGAACCCATTGGCTTTAACGATGTTTCTGACGTTGCTGTCACTTTAGGCTTTGCTGCATCTGAAGACCTGTCGTTTAAAGCAATGTATCGCCACGGCTTAAGTGATTTAGGTGATATTGACTACTCTTACGCAACTCTGAGTGCATCACTTAAGTCAGTGACATTATTGGTTGGTATGCACAGTGATGATGAAATGGAAGCGGGTGACGCGTCGGTTGATGGCTTAACTCACATAGATTTATCCTACGCCTACAATGAAAACCTTGCTTTTACTTTGGGTAAAGTCATTGATGATGTTGATGGCGCTTACAATGATGAAGTGAAGTTTGTAGTTACATTGTCTTTGCCAATCGGCGAATAAATTTTTTCTAATGTAGCATCCTCCAAAAAAGAGCAGATTATCTGCTCTTTTTTGTTTTAATGGTTTTTGAATTTTATCGCTGTCACCATTGAAAAATTTTTAAAGGATTATTTGCATTTCCAATCCCGGCGGGGGGCTGGGTATGCAGACAATATAATTTGTGCGCAAAGACTAAAAATTGTCCAATTTGTGAATCCATCAAAAATTCCCGTTATACTTCGGCGTCTTTCAAGGTCCGTATAAAGGGAATCAGTGCAATGACTTCATCCGTTTCCTCGTCCTCGCCTCACATCCTCGTTACCGGTGGCGCCGGTT
>CAMLOU010000080.1 GCA_946481735.1 uncultured Cellvibrio sp. | reverse complement strand
TGGCACACGCTCACCAAGACCGGCAAGATCGCCACGCTGAATAAACTTAACCCCGGACCCTTTGTGGAATTACATCCGGACGATGCAGTGCGGCTCGGTGTAAAAAATAACGATTGTGTGGAGCTGACGTCCCGACGCGGCAGCGCGGTCTTGCCAGCGGTGGTGACGGATCGTGTCAGCCCCGGCAATTGTTTTGCGCCCTTTCACTGGAACGATGTCTATGGCGAACAGCTCGCGGTTAATGCGGTGACCAACGACGCGATTGATGCGGTATCGCAACAACCCGAGATGAAATTCTGCGCGGTAAGTTTGAAAAAAGTTGAATTGATCGCACGTGAATTTGCTAGCTCCCCCGTTGCTGAATGTGCATCACCGAATGCCGAACCGGTAATGACATTTGCGCCCATGAGTGAGGAAACCAGCATGACCCTGATCCAGACCTTCGCACAAAAAGTGGGGGTGGCGCAGGCGCTGGCACCGGAACTGTCGGACGATGAGCGCAGTTACCTGAGTGGTTTTGTCAGTGGCTTGCAGGCCAGTGCGCGTTTAATTACAGCGGTGCCGAGCCTGCCGCTCGATGCGCCGGTAGAGTCGGGCAAACGCACCTGGATCAATGGCTTGCTCGCCGGCATGTTCAGCCGCGTGTTGCCGATAGATATGCCGACAGAAAACGATAAACCTGCGTTGCAAATTTTATGGGCGTCCCAAACCGGCAACGCGGAAACCCTCGCGGAAAAACTTGCACAACAGGCGAGCCAGGCGGGATGGGCGGTAAAGATTAACGCGATGGATGAGTATCCACTGGCGCAACTGCCACAGGAAAAGTATCTGGTGTGCATTACCAGCACCTTTGGTGATGGCGATGCACCGGATAATGGCCAACATTTTTGGCACCAATTGTGCGATGACAATGCGCCGTCGATTGATCAGCTGCAGTTTGGCTTGTTGGCCCTGGGTGACTCAAGCTACGCCCAATTTTGCGGGCATGGTAAAAACCTTGATGCACGCCTGCAAAAATTGGGCGCAAAACCCTTATTGAATCGTCTGGAGTGCGATACCGATTTTGAAGCACCGGCGGCACAATGGTTTACACAATTGCTCGCCAGTTTGCCGACCGATAAAAAGCCAACAGAAAAATTATCGGGTGTGGTTGCAGCTGCAAAAACAGAGACAAGCTACTCCAAAACCAATCCCTATCCCGCCCGCCTGATCATCAACCGGCGCCTTAACGGCGAGGGCGCGGCAAAAGACACGCGACAATTCGGGTTTGCCCTCGGCGATTCCGGTATGACCTATGAAGCTGGCGACGCCCTTGGCGTCTGGCCACAGAATTGCCCTGAGTTGATTGTTGAAATGGCGCAACAACTTCATCTCAACCTGGAAACCCCGGTGTTGGTCGACGCACGCGAGAAGCCATTGCAACAAGCGCTACACCAACACTTCGAAGTTGCCCGCCCCAGCCCCGATGCGTTGAAGCTGATTGCTGAACGTTCCGGCAATGATGAACTGAAAAAATTGTTACAAGCTGAACATAAAGCGGAATTGCAAGACTGGTTATGGGGTCGGCAACTGGTGGATCTGCTTCATGAGTTTCCTATTCAATGTTCTGCCGACGAATGGCTCGCGGTACTCAAGCCTTTGCAGCCGCGTTTATATTCGATTTCATCCAGCCCCAAAGCCTTTGCCGATGAAATTCATTTAACGGTATCAGCCGTGCGCTATACGCGTTACCAGCAAGGCAAGAAAATGCGCAAAGGCGTGTGCTCTACTTTTCTCGCGGATCGCGCAGACGACATGACTGTGCCGATCTTTGTGCAGAGCAACAAAAACTTCCGTGTCCCCGCCGACGGTAGTGTGCCCGTCATTATGGTCGGCCCGGGCACGGGAGTTGCTCCCTTTCGCGGCTTTTTGCAAGAGCGTCGCGCGCGCGGCGATACCGGCAAAAACTGGTTATTCTTCGGGGAGCAACACCAGGCCAGCGATTTTTATTATCGCGACGAACTGGAAACACAGCTGCGCGACGGACACCTCACCAAGCTCAGCCTCGCCTTCTCACGCGATCAGGGGCAAAAAATTTATGTCCAGGACCGCATGCGTGAAGCCGGTGCCGACATCTGGCGCTGGCTGGAAGAGGGTGCTTACTTTTATGTGTGTGGAGATGCAAGTCGCATGGCCAAGGATGTGGACAATGCACTGCGCGAGATCGTCGCGCAGCACGGTGGTTTTAATGAAGTGGATACCGTGAATTACATGCGTAAGTTGAATATGCAGAAGCGGTATTTGCGGGATGTTTATTAATTGGTAACAGTGGTAGTGAGTTGCTAGCTTGTAGCACTCATTGTCGGATTACGAGGCTTGCGCCTCTAATCCGACCTACGAATCTGGATTCAATTAAAAATATTGTCGTCGCCGGGGAAAATTCCGGCTTTTACGTCTGCGACATATTTTTGCATTGCGCCGGGAATATCGCGCGCTTCCAGTAAAAAGTTTTTGGAAAACTTGGGTGGTTGTTCGGTTAACCCGAGGATGTCGTTGATTACCAATACTTGCGCGTCGGTATCGCGGCCGGCCCCGATGCCGATGGTGGGGATGGGGATGCTGCGCGTAATGGCGGCACCCAGTGCGGCGGGTACGCATTCGAGGACTAATAAATCGGCGCCGGCGTCGGCTAATAATTTTGCGTCGGCGAGAATTTTATCGGCGTCTTCCTGGGAGCGGCCTTGCACGCGGAAGCCACCAAATTTATTGACCGACTGCGGCGTTAAGCCCAGGTGTGCGCAGACCGGAATGCCGCGCTCGGCGAGCATGGAAACTGTCTCGGCCAGCCAGGCGCCGCCTTCGAGTTTTACCATGTGCGCGCCCGCTTGCATGATGCGCGCGCAGTTGCGCAACGCATCTTCAGGTGTGGCATAGGTCATAAATGGCAGGTCGCCGACAATCAGGGACTTTTTATTGCCGCGCGCCACGGCTTCAACGTGGTAAATCATTTGTTCCATGGTCACCGGGATGGTGCTGTCGTAACCCAGCACCGTCATACCCAGTGAATCGCCAATCAACACGACTTCGACTCCGCATTTTTGCGCCATGGCGGCCATGTGTGCGTCGTAAAGCGAAATCACCACAAATTTTTCGTTGTTACTTTTTAATTTATAAAGTGTGTTAATGGTGACGGGTTTGGTCAGCGCGCTGTCGGTGGTGGGTGTTCCGTAGGGCATAAAGGTATTCTCTTGAAGCAGCGTGTGATGGTCACAGCGCGGGTGTCGGGTTGTAATAGTGGCGGCCACTTTTGATGGTCAGCACATATTCAACCAGTTGTTTGAAATGATCGCGGTTGCTCGCCAGGTTTAAATCTTTGGCATTCACGATCAACAAAGGTGCGCCGTCGTAATAATGGAAAAAATGCGTGTAGGCGTCGTTTAACGCTTTCAAATAATCGGTGCTGATGTGTTGCTCGATAGCAACGCCGCGTTGGCGGATTCGCTCGACCAGCACATCCAGCGGCGCTTGCAGGTAAATCACCAGGTCCGGTCGCGGTGCGTTGATCGTCAGGCGATCATAGACTTGTTGATAAATATTTAGCTCGTCGTCATCCAGGGTGACCTGGGCAAAGAGTTGATCTTTTTCAATTAAAAAATCCGCGACGCGCACCGGTTCAAAAATATCCGCCTGACGCAATGACTCCAACTGATTGGCGCGTTGGAATAAAAAGAATAATTGGGTGGGCAGAGCGGCGGTTTTCGGGTTTTGGTAAAAGCGGGCGAGGAAGGGGTTCTCTTCCGGTTGTTCAAGTAGCACGTCGTAATTAAACAGGCGTGCGATATTTTTGGCGAGCGTGGTTTTGCCCACGCCGATGCAACCTTCCACCGCAATGTAGCGCGGCAATTGCACATTGGTTAAATCCAGGTGTAACTCATCAAATACGGCTTCCACTGACTGCTCCTGTATTTGTTATGGCGGAAAATCCTGATCAGTTGATAACCCGCAAGCCATCGGCGGGTGTCTGCGCTAATAATGCCGCAAGACGAGTGCCGCAGGGTAACACTAATTGCGGCTCAATAGCGGCGAGTGGGTAGAGCACGAAATTCCGCTGGGTCAGGTAAGGGTGGGGGACTTGCAGGCGCGGGTGATCGATTACCTGGCCGTCGTACAGCAGCATGTCGAGGTCCAGGGTACGCGGCCCCCAGCGTTCCAGACGCACACGCTGGTGGGCCTGCTCAACGGTTTGCAGCTGGTCCAGCAAAGCCAGGGGTTCGAGATGGGTGATGATCCGCGCCACGGCATTGATATAGTCCGGTTGCTCACCCGGCCCAACCGCTGTGCTTTGGTACAGCGGCGATCGGCCGGTGAGGCGGGTATCGGGAAGTTGTGCCAGTTCAGCAAATGCCTGCTCAACCTGCGCGCGCGGATTCTCAAGGTTGCTGCCCAGACCAATAAATGCGGTGATAGCGGGGGTCACACGGCTCATGATCAATCGTTAGTTGTGCTGGGTGGGCTGGCATCACCGCCTTCAGTGCGCGGTTTGCGCGGCGCGCGCCGACGGGTTCTGGGTTTGCCCTTTCCGCCCGCCTGTTTGCCCAGATCTTTTACCATCTGTTCGCGCTCCTCGTCACCGGCGCCCTGGAAGCGCGTCCACCAGCTGCCTAACCCGTCGAGCTGCTCGCCTGCCGCTTCGCGCATCAACAGGAAATCATAGGCGGCGCGGAAGCGTGGGTGATCCAGCAAGCGTAAGGCACGCATACCCTGGCGTTGGGGCAGGCGATACTGCAAATCCCAGATTTCGCGCATCGGCAGCAGGAAGCGTTTGGGTAACGAGGTGTGGCCCAATTGCTGGCTGATGACCGTTTGTGCGGCCTGTAAATACGCCTGGGTCGGTGGCATCTGCTTCGCCAGGCGGCGCAGCTCTGCTTGCAGGGCGGGCCATAACAGCGCGGCGTAGATAAAGGCGGGGGTGACGGTTTTGTCGCTACGCACCCGCTTATCAGTATTGACCATGGTCTGTTCAATCAGCGCCGCGCCAGTGGCGTCGCCAGCTGCCAGCGCAGCTTCAGTGCCGGGGAAGAGGTAGCCGAGCAACTGGTACTCGCGCATCAACTCGAAGGTGGCCGTGGCGGACCCGCCCAGGAATAACTTGAGGACTTCTTCAAACAGCCGCGCAGAGGGAATGTTGCGTAACAGCGCTCCCAATTCAAATATCGGGTCGGCGGTTTTTGGTTCGATGCTGAACCCCAGCTTGGCCGCAAAACGCACCGCGCGCAGCATCCGCACCGGATCTTCTTTGTATCGGGTTACCGGGTCACCGATGATGCGCAACTGGCGCTTCTTGAGGTCTTCCAGGCCGCCGGTATAGTCGTAGACCGCAAAATCCTTGGCGTTGTAATAGAGCGCGTTAACGGTGAAGTCGCGGCGCACGGCATCGGTTTCGATGGTGCCGTAGACATTGTCGCGCAGCAGCATACCGTCTTCCGAGCGGGCTTCATCGTGATGGCCGCGAAAGGTGGTCACTTCGATAATCTCCCGCCCGATACGCACATGCACAATCTGGAAGCGACGGCCGATAATACGCGCTCCGCGAAACACGCGTTTGATTTCTTCCGGCTTGGCATCGGTGGCGACGTCAAAATCTTTCGGGTGTCCGCCCAGTAACAAATCCCGCACGCCACCGCCGACCAGGAAGGCATTGAAGCCGGATTCCTGCAGCTGGCGCATAATCCGCAAGGCCGCCTGGCTGACGTTTTTACGCGAAATATTGTGCTGATCTCGGGGAATAATGAGCAGGGAGGGATGGGTGGATTTGCCCTTGGGAGCAAGATAATTTAACAAGCGTTTAAGCATAGGCACAGCTACATGAAGTGGATTCGTGGGGGCTGGCTTGACGTGTCGTAAACGACTTTCCTTCGCGAGGATGGTTGATCCAGCGCCCTTGCTTATAGATGCGCGGGAGTTTAGCACGGGCGCGGGAAACGGGGAAATTAAGGGTGTGACGGTGGTGTCGGATGATGGTGGTTAAGCTCACCTGTTATTGTCGGATTACGCCTTTGGCTAATCCGACCTACTGAGTGCATCCCCGTAGGTCGAATCAGCGCAGCGTAATCCGACACAACTACACCCGCTCCCCAATCGGCAAACGCGTCACTGGCTTTCCGGTAGCTGCAAACAGCGCATTGGCCAACGCCCCGGCCACCGGCGGCACGCCGGGTTCACCTACACCCGAAGGCGGCTCTGCCGAGGGCACGATATGCACCTCCACCTTGGGCATCTGCGGAATCCGCATCAGTGTGTAGTTGTGGAAGTTGCTCTGCACCACCTTACCCTTGTCCAGGGTAATTTCCTCGGCCAGCGCCGCGCTCAGGCCAAAGCCGATACTGCCTTCCATCTGTGCGCGGATCACGTCGGGATTGACCGCAATCCCGCAATCAATCGCACAAACGACCCGGTCTACCGTAAAACGACCGTCGTCAGCAACGGTGACTTCCGCCACCTGGGCACACCAGGAGCCCATCGCCTTGTGCACGGCAATACCTCGCCCGCGCCCTTTAGGCAGTGGCTTATCCCACCCGGCCTGTTGTGCGGCCAGGTTGAGCGCGCCGAGAAAGCGCGGGTGGTCCGTCAACATTTCACGGCGGAACACCAGCGGGTCTTTACCTGCCGCCTTGGCAAGTTGATCGATAAAGCCTTCCACAATAAACGCGTGACCGGAGTGTCCGACGGAACGCCACCACAGCGTCGATATACCGGCTTTCATCTCGGTGGCCTGTACGGACAGATTGGGAATGGCGTAGGGCATATCGGCGATACCCTCAATCAAGGTGCCGTCGATAGGTCCCTGGATAAACGCCTCAAACGGCGAGCCGCGCAAAATCGGCTGAGCGACGGCGTGGTGGTCCCAAGCCACCAGCTTGCCTTCCGGGGACACGGCACCGCGCACCCGATGAACTGCCATCGGGCGGAATTTGCCATTGTGGATGTCGTCCTCACGGGTCCACACCATCTTCACCGGCCGACCGGGAACCTGCTTGGCAATGGCCACGGCATCCATTACATAGTCATTCGGCGATGCGCGCCGGCCGAAGCTGCCGCCGGCGTATAGTGTGTGAATCCTTACTTGCTCGGGTTTCAGGCCGGTAGCCTTGGCCACTTCGTGTTGGTCATTGGTCTGCATCTGGCAGGCGTACCAGAGTTCACAGGCGGTCTTGTCCACCTTCACCACACAGTTTAGGGGTTCGATGGGTGTATGGGCCAGGTAAGGCAGGTGATACTCCGTCTCGATGACCTTGTCGGCCTGGGCCAGCGCTGCCGCAGCGTCGCCTTCGGCTTTGACCGAGGTGCCTGGCTTGCGCGCGGTGTCGGTGAATTGTGTAAAGAGTTCGTCGCTGCTGCGGGTTTCGCAGGCCGACAGATCCCATTCCGCTTGCAATAGTTGGCGCGCTTTTTGGGCGGGCCAAAAGCCCTCAGCCACCACCGCCACGCCGCGCGGAATTTCCACCACATCCACCACGCCGGGCACGGCTTTGGCTTTGCTGGCATCGACTTTCTTCAACTTGCCCAACAGCTTCGGCGGGTAGAGCACCACGGCCGTCAGCATGCCCGGTAACTGGATATCCTGGGTATAAATGGCCGTGCCGTTGGTTTTCTCCTGGCTGTCTTTACGCGGGATATTTTTGCCGATCAGGCGGAAATCCTTGGGGTCTTTCAGTGCGGGTGACTGGGGCACCGGCAGTGCCGCCGCCTTACCGGCCAGTTCGCCGAAGGTCGCCGTCTTCTTGCCGTGGGAGATGATGCCGTCTTTAACCTTGATCTCTTTTTCAGGCACTTCCCATTGCTGCGCGGCGGCCGTGACCAGCATGGCGCGCGCCGCAGCGCCGGCTTTACGCATTTGCTCCCAGGAGTTGGCGATGGCGGTTGAGCCGCCAGTACCCTGGGCCGGGCCCCAGAACAGGTTGTTGTAACGGCTGGCGTCGGCGGGTGCGGATTCCCAATCCATTTGTTCCCAGTTTGCATCCAGCTCTTCGGCCACCAGCGTTGTCAGGCCGGTGCTGACGCCCTGACCCATATCGAGGTGTTTCACCACCACCGTCACGCGATTGTCCGGGGTGATCTTGAGAAACGCGTTAAATACCAGTTCGTTGCCCGCAGTCGCTGCTTCAGCGGCTGAAGCACTGAGCGTCAGGCCGGATAACGCGCCGCATCCCAGCACCAGGCCGCTGCCAGCGGTAACGGATTTGAGAAACAGACGGCGGCTCACACCTTGGTCGGTGGACGGTTGCAGGTCACGGGCCTGCAGATGATGTTGCAGGAAGTTCATCAGGCTTTCCTCCCTAATTCATCCGCCGCTTCATGGATCGCCGTGCGGATTCGCTGGTAGGTGGCGCACCGGCAGAGGTTGCCCTGCATGGCGCTATCGATCTGGTCATCGTTAGGCTTGGGATTATTCTCCAGCAGCGCCACAGCGGACATGATCTGCCCGGACTGGCAATAGCCGCATTGCACCACGTCGAGCTTGCGCCAAGCTTCCTGCACGACCTTGGCCGTGGGCGATTGCAGGCCTTCAATAGTGCGTACATCGGCGCCGCTGGCGGCTGATAACGGAATGCTACAAGAGCGCACCGCCGTACCATTGAAGTGCACAGTGCAGGCACCGCACTGGGCGACACCGCAGCCAAATTTGGTACCGGTGAGTTTGAGTTCATCGCGCAACGCCCACAACAAGGGCGTATCCGGCGCGAGATCCAGCGACTGCTGTTTACCATTTATCTTGAGTGAAATCATGGTGTTATCCCTGTTTTACGTGAAGGAGGTCGGATCGGGTATCCACATCAAAAGCGGCGTTTGGCAGGGGAACGGCGATGACATCGTTGCCGTTCAACAAGCCTTTGGCGCCCCGGTCACCGCTCAGCTGCAACAGCCAGGGTTTGGCCGTTGCCGGAAAGATGGCCGGTACCCCGCGCGTGCCGGCAAAGGCCGCGCAGGTGACAGTGTGTGGATTGGCTTTCCAGGTTGTTAGTAATTGTTGTAAGTCGTCAGTGTCGATCAAGGGCTGGTCGCCCAGCAGTACCAGTACGGCATTCTCCGGCGGTAGTTGGCTTACGCCATAAGCCAGAGAGCAGCCCATCCCGGCCTGCCAGTCGGCGCAGTAAAGTATGTCCACATTATTACGTTGGCCCAGGTAGTTGAGGATATCCTGGTGATAAGCGCCGGTTACCACGGCTAGTCGTTCCAGCGGCAACTGGCTTGCCGTATCGAGAACACGCTCCATCACCGGTTTACCCTGCCAATTCGCGAGAAGTTTGCAGCCACCGAAACGAGAGGCGGCGCCCGCTGCCAGGATGAGCGCGTCCAGCTTCATGGCTAACCTGCCGCGTTAAATGTGCCCAGGTTCGGGCGTGGTCCGCTGATATCTTGCGCCGTATCAAGGGCATAAGCCTCGCTCAAGGCTGCCGCAGTGCTGCCGTGGATGACCGCATGACATTCCGCGAGGACCGACAACGCAATACTTTCCGGCAGGTCGCCGCCTAATGCCAGCCCCATAGGCCCCGCAACCGGCACGGGAAGTTGGTGTTCACTTATCGCTGCTGCCGCAAGCACCTCGCGCTTGCGTTGGGCCGGTCCGAGCAAGCCGATGTAACTGGCGCCACTGCTGCTCAGCCCTCGCAGGGCCGCCGCGTCCAGGACCAGGTTGTGATGCGCAATGATGATGCCATCGACATGTTGCAGCAAGGCTGTATCAAGGTCGGTAACACTCGCCTGTAACAACTCCACCCCGGCGGGAAAGTTGTCGCGACGTTGATGCGACAGGCGCTGATCTGCCAGGGTCACTCGCCAGCCCATCGCGAGGGCCAGCTCGCACAAAGGAACCATGTCGATGCCGCTGCCGAGGATTAGCAGGTGGGGTAACGGGTTGATCAGGGTAACCAGGTGGTTATCAATAATCTTGCCGGCCTGGCGTTGGTGAAATGCTTTTGGGCAGGGGGCGACAACGGCGGCATCCTTATCGACACCCAGTTGAAAACGGCACGCCTGTTGCGCACGTAAGTGCTCAAAGACCTGATCCAGGGCCAGGAAGTGGTTACCGGCATGACAGGGATGGAGGAGGATGTCGGCAGCACCGCCGCAGCCAATGCCAAGTCGCCAGGCCAGGCTGCCTTCATCGGTAGCGTCGTAGGTAACACGTCGGCTTTTTTTCAGTGCGATAACCTTGCGCGCTTGCAGTAACAAATCGCCTTCCAGGCAGCCACCACTCAGCAGCCCCAGTTGATGGCCGGCATCCGACAGCAGCATCAGCGCGCCACTCTTGCGATAAACCGAACCTCGGGTATTGATAACCGCCCCCAGCACCCAGTGGTGCTCGTGTTTCAGCGGAAACCATTGGTCGAGTGCGTGGTAAAAACTGGTGGCCATAAGGACAGTCCTGCGTCTGGTTAAGCCTGGTTAGGGTTGTTATAGCTCCAGAAGGAGGCCTACGTTCGCATGGGGAATTGACGGGGGAAAGGGGGTTTACATTTCTTTTATTTGTTTAAAAGAAATACAGGAAATCTTAATGCGCGGAGGATGTCATTTGATGGAACAGGTGCCATCGACAAGGGATGCATAAATGATTTTCAAGACCTCATTAAAGCAAAACGGGAAATCTTTCGATTTCCCGCTTGGAGGGCAGCACGACAAAGGTGCCAGTGGCATTCAAATGGGGTGCTTCCGTGCCCATATCCAACTTCGCTTGCTATCCCATCCTGTGCCTAGTCAGTATTTCCGCTTTATTGTGTCTTGTTATATTTCTTGTCTTCTAGCGCTGGTTTTATCTAATTAGTCTTGTTGTTATTAGTAATATCTCTGTTTTTATTATTTGTTGTTGTTATTAGTCAGTTTTCAGTTTCTTATTGTTTGTTGTTTTTATTAGCGTTTTTTCAGTTTCTTATTGTTTGTTGTTGTTATTAGTTTGTCGCTTTTTTCTTATTGTTTGTTGTTGTTATGGCTGCGTATAGAGCATGTCTTGTGCCAAAGTTGGTTTTTCTTTATTTTTCAATGGCTTAACTTTTTGATGAAGCCGCTTATTCAGTTTGGTTATTTCCGTAGGTTACAGATTTAAGGGAATGTTGTTACGATTCCGTTGTCCGGTAACAACATCCCGTCGGTAACAAGCTCGTGACCCGGGGTAACGAACGTGTCGCGCAACGCGGCGAGCTGGCGCGGTACTCTGCAAGAGTGTCACCGGGCGAGAGTGTCACCGGGAGAAAAGAGTGGGACAACGCGAACAGCCAGTACCGGTCGCACAGCGCGACCGGGAATGAGCGGGCAGGGACAGGCAGGAAAGGGAAACGGTGATTATTTAAGAATATGAGCGGTAGATTTGTTGCGTGGAATGCCGAGGCGCTGGCGCCGTTCCCACAGGCATTTACGGCTGACGCCCAGCTTGCGCGCCAGTTCGGTTTCACTCATGGTGTCCTGGTGTTCAAGGACAAAGCGTTGGAAATAATCTTCAAGCGATAAGTCTTCTGCCGGGTCCTGCGGGCCTTTATGAGGCGCGCGGCCATTGCGGGCCGTGGCGCGATGCTCCCCAAAGGCGGGTTCCTCTTCCTCATCAAAACGAACCAGGTCCAGATCGATGGACAGCAGTTCATGCCCTATCTCTTTTTCATCCTCACACAGGATTACCGCTCGTTGCATGGCATTTTCCAGCTCGCGCACGTTACCGGGCCAGGTGTAGGTGGTGATCGCCTGAATGGCTTCCGGTGACAGACGTAACAAAGGCTTGCCGAACTGGGCGCAGTAACGTTGCAGAAGGGATTCGGCGATATTGATGATGTCCTTGCCGCGCTCACGCAGGGGGGGCAGTTCCAGTTGCACAACGTTGATCCGGAAATACAGGTCTTCACGGAATTTGCCTTCTTTCGCCAGCTTGCGCAGGTCGCGGTGGGTGGCGGCAATCAGGCGGACATCAACCTTGCGCGATTCCACCGAGCCCAGTGGGCGCACTTCACCTTCCTGTAACACCCGTAACAAACGTGCCTGGGCTTCCAGGGGCAGTTCGCCAATTTCATCCAGAAACAGGGTGCCACCGTCGGCGGCGGCGACCAGCCCTTCACGGGTACTGGCGGCGCCGGTAAAAGCGCCTTTTTCGTGGCCGAACAGTTCGGATTCAATCAGGGTTTCGGGGATGGCGGCGCAGTTGACCGAGATCATCAGGTGATCCCTGCGCTGGCTTTCTTCGTGGAGGGCGCGGGCGACCAGCTCTTTACCGGTTCCCGTTTCTCCGTGGATCAGTACGGTGGCGGCGGTCGGGGCGACTTTATGGATGCGGTTGTAGAGGTCCTGCATGACATCGCTGCTGCCGATCATGCCGGCGATGGCGTGGCTGGCAGTCTGCGGCACGACGCCGTTGACGCGGCTGTTCGCTTTGGCTTTGCCGATAACCCGCTTGACCGCTGTGACCATCTCATCATGGTCAAAGGGTTTGGCGATGTAATCCACCGCGCCCATGCGCATGGAGTCCACCGCTGAGCGCAGGCTGGCATAGCTGGTCATGATGAGTACAGGGATGTCGCCGGCAAGCTTGATCAGGTCGGTACCCGGCGCGCCGGGTAGGCGCAGGTCACTGATGATCAGGTCGTAATCCTTGAGTTGGTAACGAGTGGTAGCTTCCTTAACCGAGGGGGCTTCATCAACGTCATATTGATTGCGCTCCAGCAGTTTGCGCAGCGCGGTACGAATGATGGTTTCGTCTTCAACAATCAGGATTTTGCTCATAGGTCTTTTGTCGCTTAAGTAAACCGTACCCGGTTGAGTGTGGGGCTTATCCTACATCAAAACGGTAACACTTCCACTGGGAAGTGTGTAGGAAATGCACTTTTCGGGTGAAATAGATACGCATCCATGCGCGCTAACAGGGCAATACTGGTTACCTACAGCACCGAGTCGATATGGCGCGGCAGCTTGATGGTGAAGCGCGCGCCGCGATTATGCACAGTGTCTGCCGGACTGGTGATATCCAGGTAGCCGCCGTGGTCGTCGACAATGCTGTACACCATCGCCAGGCCCAGGCCGGTGCCTTCACCCGGTTCCTTGGTAGTGAAAAAGGGTTCAAAGATCTGTTCGATGTGTTCTGGCGCAATGCCGGACCCCTCATCGGTAACAGAGAAGATAATGCTGTATTCGTCTTCGCTGCTCTCCAGGGTAACGCGACCCTGTTCGGGGCTGGCATCCCGCGCGTTGGAGAGCAGGTTGATAAATACCTGGATAATCCGCTGGGTATCACCCGCCACAATCGCATTGGCTGCGATGTTATTACTGAACAGCACCTGGTTCTTGTCTTTTTGCAGAGAAAGCAACTGGATGGCTTCATTGGCACAGTCGCGCAGAATAACCGCCTGGAAGTCGCTCTTCTTGTTGTGACCGGTGTGGGAGAACCCGACCAGGGACTGCACGATCCGGCTGACCCGGTCGGTTTGGCTGAGGATCTGCTCTGCCGTTTCCAATATTTCCGGGTTTTCAGACTCATAGCGCAGGTTCTGCGCCAGGCAGGCAATGCCGGTGATCGGGTTGCCGATCTCATGGGCGACGCCGGCGGCCAGTCTACCCACGGAGGCGAGGCGTTCGCTGTGGACCAGTTCCTGTTCCAGCAATTGAGTCTCCGTCACGTCTTCCAGCAAGATCACCTGGTCGTACACCCCGGCATTGATCGTCCCTTCAATGGCGGCCTTATGCAGGCTGACCCAGTGCGGTCGACCGTTCAGCTCAATCTCGCGCCGGTAATAATGGGTTTCGCTGCCGTTACAGAATTCTGTGAGCAAACTGCGCCAGGGTTCGGCGATGTCATCCAGGCGTGAACCGGTGACTTCTTCGCCGGGCGTCTCGGTCAGGTCCGCCATGGCGCGGTTCCACATCAGGATCTCCATGTCGCGCCCCAGGGAGCAGACGGCCATAGGCAACTCTTCCAGGGTTTTGCGGTGATACAGGCGCAGGTTGTTCAGTTCTGCCGCCATCCCGGTCAGGTGGTCGCGGTATTCGGACAGGCGATTTTCCATCAGGTTGATATCCACCGTATCCCGCGCTTCTGCCACCTGGTAGGGCAGGTGTTTATCCATAATTTCGCTGGCGACATGAATCCCCATCAGGCTGGAGAGGTTGCCCTCGATCTGGTCGCGCAAACGGCGTAAGGCGTAAGGACGGCGTTCGTTGATACTCAGGTTCAGTTCGTTGAGCGCAATGTCCACCTCACGGCTGGCGGTCACTTTGCCCAAGGGTTTGGCAAGGCGGGTTTTGAATTCCAGGGCCGAATGCACATCCAGCGCCTGACGTACCGGATGGCTGAGTTCATCGGCCGCGCACAGGTCAGCACTGTAATGTTCATCTTCGGTCTGGCGGGTAATCAGCGAGATGATGACAAATATCAGCGTATTTACCCCGAGGGATACCAGCGTCACATCGCTCCAGTGCTCAATACCGACGGGGATCACCACATCAGTAAAAGGCACGGCGAGGGCTTCGATATGCCATATCACCGGAGCCAGTAAGCCGCCCGCCCAGATCAGCGTGCCGGCAGCCAGCCCGGCAAGCATGCCGCGCCGGTTACCCTTGGTCCAGAACATGATGGCGAAGGTGCCGGGCAGGAACTGCAGGGTCTCGATAAACGCGAGCAAGGCAAGGTTGGTCAGGCTGTAGCGATTATCGAGAATCCAGTAGAACAAATAGCCGCCAAGGAAGATGGCGCCGATCAGGATACGACGCAACCACAGCAATTGGCGGTAAATGTCATGGCGCGCGCGCAGACGGAAGGTCGGTAGCAGCCAGTGGTTCATCACCATGGTTGCCAATGCCAGGGTGATGATGATCATCGCGCCGGTAGCGGCGGACAGGCCGCCGAGGAAGGCCAGCACCGTCAGCCCCGGTGAGTTAAACAGAATGGGCACGCCCAGGGTGAAGTATTGCGCCGGTAGCGGCACCGCCAGTTCAAACCCGGCCCATAAAATGGGGAATACCGGTAACGCCATCAGTAACAGAAACAGCGGAAACGCCCAGGTGACTGTGTGGGAGTTGCGCATCAGGGGGTTTTCCGCGAGCCCCAGGTGGAAGATGTGTGGCATGGTGACTGCCGTGGCGATAAACACCAGTAGCAGGGTGTGCGCCGAACCGTCGCGGATCGGTGTGTGCAGTAACGCGATATTCTCCGGGTGATCGGCGAGCCATTCATCCAGCCCACCCAAGCCGCCGAAGATGCCGTACACCGCCACCAATCCCACGGCGCAGAGCGCGCACACTTTCAGTAACGACTCAAAGGCCATGGCGGTAATCAACCCGCGATGCTGTTCGCGGTTGGAGCCGAACAGGATGGTAAACAGCGCGAGGATCACGCAGTAACACAGTGCCATCAAATCCTTGAACGTCAGCCCGGTGCCTTGTAAGGGGAGCGACGGATTGCCGCTGACGGTGAGGATGTGCATGGTGTCTGCAATGGCCTGGATCTGCAGCGCCATCAGCGGCAGGATGCCGAGCAACATGCACAGCGTCGTCAGGGCGCCCACGGCGTGACTGTGATAGCGGAACACCAGCAAGTCGGCGAGGGAGTGCACCTGATGCCGCCGCGCCAACTCCGCGAGGGGCGCCAGTGCGACCGGCGCAAACAGGAACAATGCCCCGGTGCCCAGGTAATAGGCGAGGGCGCCATAGCCGTAGGAAAAGGCCAGGTCGATCACGCCATAGAACGCCCAGGCGCTGGCAAAGATACCGAGGGACAAAATATAAGTGATGGGATGCGAGGTAATGGCATCCGGAATCCAGCCGCGCTCGGTGATCCAGGCGATGCCGAACAGAAGCAGAAGATAACTGATGCCGATCAGGGCAACATGGCTTAACTCAAACGTCATGGTGGTCGATTCTTTTTGTAAGCTTTTTCAGTGTGTGTATAACTTTTTAGTACCCGGGTCGATGGTCCGGGGTGTCGCATTTAATCCTGCAAATGGCGCCGGCTGATGGACGGCTTTTTGCGCATCTGGATCACAAACGCAATGACGATCACCAGTGCCCAGATAATGTAAGGCCGGTACCAGGCGCCTTCCGGGTTGATGATCCAGGTAAATAAGGTGGGCGAGAAAATATAGGCAATCAGCAACAGCAAGATGACAAGGCGTTGATTGGTCATGGTGAAATTCCTGTGTTGCCGATGTGTGTGGTGCCAGCGTCGCCGGTCAATTATCCGCCGAGCGATTGTCGGGTTGAAGGTTGCGGCTGTCCCAGTGGACCTTGCCCCATTCCAGAACCTCGAATGCGCTGGCATTTTGTAATACAAGAGGTGGATTCTGCCCTAAAAACTGCAGTGCATGCCATAAATTGTTGCCTGCATTCGCGTCGTCTAGCGGCGGAGCCAGATTTTGTTTGCTCAGCTTCTGTCCCTGCGCATTGAGCACCAGCGGCACATGCCCAAAGGCGGGGACCGCAGCGCCTAATAATCGGAAGAAGAAAATCTGGCGGGCGGTTACCTCCAGCAGATCGTTACCGCGAATAATATGGGTCACCTGCTGCGCGATATCGTCCACGACTACCGCTAGTTGATACGCAAATAAATCATCCTTGCGCTTGAGGATTTGATCGCCCGCAGCGCAGCGCAGGTTTTGCTGTTGCTCACCCTGAAGCAAATCGGTAAAGCGCACCTCGCTTGCCAGGGCGGCGTAAGCCGGCGGTAAATCGTATAGCTTCAAGCGCCAGGCATGCGGCTGATTCAGGTCGATTATCCTTTGTCGACAGCGACCATTGTAGATACCGCCCATGGCGTGCAGATCTTGCCGCGTGCAATCGCAGGCGTACACCAGCTCCTCGCGGCGTAATGCGTCCAGCACCGCTTCATAGGCGCTTAACCGTTGGCTTTGATAAAGCACTGCACCATCCCACTGTAACTGGTGCGCCTCAAGGCAACGCAAGATGGCGTTTGCGGCACCGGCCTGTTCACGCGGCGGGTCCAGGTCTTCCATACGCACCAGCCAGGTGCCATTGTGATGTTGCGCGTGCAAGTAACTCGCCAGCGCACTGACCAGCGAACCGAAATGTAAGGGGCCGGTGGGGGATGGTGCGAAACGCCCGATATAAGGCCGGGGAGGGTGAAGCGGAGACAGAGCGGCGAGTGACTTGATCATAGGGCCAGAATGCAGAAGGGAGCCCGCAGGCTCCCTTTGTCTCGCTCAGCAGCTTAGCCGCCGATTTGTTTCTCTTTGATTTCGTCCAGGGTTTTGCAGTCTACACACAGCGTGGCGGTAGGGCGTGCTTCCAGACGACGGATGCCGATCTCGACACCGCAGGCATTACAAAAGCCGTAGTCGTCGTTTTCGATCAGTTCCATGGTGCTGTCGATCTTCTTGATCAGCTTGCGCTCGCGGTCGCGGGTGCGCAGCTCCAGGCTGAACTCTTCTTCCTGGCTGGCGCGGTCGGCGGGGTCAGGAAAGTTGGCTGCTTCATCTTTCATGTGGCTCATGGTGCGATCCACTTCTTCCATGAGCTCCATCTTCCAGTTCATCAGCAACTGCTTGAAGTGTTCCTTTTGATTGGCGTTCATATACTCTTCGCCTTTCTTCTCTTTATAAGGAACAAAAGGGCGTAAAGCGAAGGTTTCGGTATTCGTTGAGCTTTTCGGCATGATTTTGGCGCCTCGTCTAACTTCCTCAATCCAGCAGATATACGGCACTGGTGCCGCTCAAGCCTGTTGCTGCCGAGGGCTCGCGGTCATACAGCAACCGTCCCGGGCAAGCACACAGATTTTTAAGGGAAGGCAAGCTACCAGATAACAAAACTTGGTGCCAGCACTTTTTGGTGGGGCCTTGCAAGACTCCACGGCCAACCCTTGAAAGATAAAATATAGCCGTTAATTGACCACCTGGCGGTTCCTTTTGTTGCAATTTTGCGATCTGCATCGGGTTAATGAAGGAAGTGTTAAGCGATTCGAAACCCTCGGCAAAGCGATGTTATCCTCTCCGGCCCGACAGTTACCCCTACGCTAATAAACGGAGAGACTTGTTCATGACATTACCGACCCAGGCTGAATTGCCACCCTGGCAGACCGCGGAACTGCTGAAACGCTACAAACGTTTTATGGTGGATGTCCGCCTCGCCGACGGCCATGTCATTACCTTGCACTGTCCCAATACCGGTTCCATGCGCAACTGCGTTCTACCGGCCACCCCATGCTGGTATTCCACGTCCGATAATCCCAAACGCAAATACGCCCATACCCTTGAAGTCGTCACTACGCCCGGCGGGCATCTGGCTGGCGTAAATACCGGGCGTGCCAATCACCTGGTGCAACTGGCGATTGCAGCGGGGGTTATCGAGGAGCTGCGCGGCTACACAACCGTGCGGCGCGAAGTGATTTACGGGGAAGAAAAGTCGCGGATTGATTTTTTGCTGGATGGCGCACTGCAGGATTCACGCCCCTGCTATGTAGAAGTCAAAAGTGTGACCTTGATGGAGGCGCCGGGGCAGGGCTTGTTTCCCGATGCCATCAGTGATCGCGGCAGCAAGCATTTGCGCGAGCTGATGGCCATGGTGCAACACGGATATCGTGCGGTGTTGCTATTTTGCGTGCAGCATACCGGCATTGAATGGGTGGAGCCGGCTGATGGGATCGATCCGGTGTATGGCAAACACCTGCGCGACGCCATCGCCATGGGGGTGGAGGTGATTGCTTACCAGGCGAGCATCAACCCTGTTGTGGCTGAGATTAGTCTGGTGAAAAAAATACCGGTACGTGTTGAATAAATTATTCGCCCTGCAGCAGATAACCCTGATCGCGCAGATAACCGATCACACTCGCCACACACGCTTCCGGTGATACCAGGTCGGTGCGCAGGTGAATCTCCGGTGCCGATGGCGGCTCGTAGGCAGAGTCGATGCCGGTAAAGTCTGCGATGTGTCCGGCCCGCGCTTTGCGATAGAGACCCTTGGGGTCGCGCGTTTCGCAAACAGTCAGGGGCGCATCAACAAACACTTCAATAAACTCTCCCGGTGCAAACACATGCCGAACCTCGTCGCGCATGCTGCGCAAAGGTGAGATGGTGGCGGTTAGCACCATCAGGCCCGACTCGGTAAATAATTTGGCCGCCGCCCCAATGCGACGAATATTTTCCCGTCGGTCAGTAATCGAAAATCCCAGGTCCTGGCACAGCGTTGTGCGCACCTTATCGCCATCCAATGAAAAGGTATGACAGCCCGCGGCAAATAACGCCCGCTCGGTCAGGGTGGCCAATGTGGATTTTCCCGCGCCGCTCAGGCCGGTAAACCAGAGCACGCAGGGGCGTTGATGTTTTTGTTGCGAGCGTTCCTGTTGGGTCAGTGGCTGCATAATCTTGAATGTGTAGTGAGGTGTAATGTTTATCTGGCTGTGAATGTGCTGACAATAATATCGACGCGCCAGGCGGTGAAGTGTAGCGCAGCTTGGGTCACCTGTGCGCTGATGTTTATCTGCGTTTGTAATTTCAGAATTTTCATCTAGGGTTAAAAAAGCTGATCCCGGTCGGGTCGCGTTGGTTAACATATTTATTTAGGGAGCCCACGGACGTGTTATGGAAATAACAGCCGCTTGTAGTTCAAATGATTTTGATAGTCCGCCGGTAATTTCCTGCGCGAAACTGCCCTGCCATGTTGACCTGCCGGCGTTGCAGGATGAGCTTGCCCGGCTGCTTGAAGCGACCGGGGTATCCTGGGTTGATCACGTCAATCGCAAGGATTATTCCGGTGGTTGGGATGTGTTGCCGTTGCGTTGCCAGCGCGTACATGCGGAGGCTCATCCGGTATTGCAAGGATTTGCCATCGCTAACGGTGAGGATTGGCAGGATTTACCGGTGTTGATAACGTGCCCTGCCATCAAGGCTTTTCTGCAAACGCTAAAGTGCCCGTTAAAATCTGTACGCCTGATGCGCTTGAAAGCCGGTGCCGAAATTAAACCCCACCGCGATTACGGCTTGAGCCTGGAATATGGCGAAGCGCGCTTGCACCTTTCGTTGCAAACCTCAA
>CAMLOU010000079.1 GCA_946481735.1 uncultured Cellvibrio sp. | reverse complement strand
TGAGTTCAAGTCGGTAGGTGTTGGTATTCAAAACCCTCGCGTCAGGGATGACGCGCGGGAGCTACAGGGATGTACTTGTGCGTTTTTGAATACCAACACCTATCGGATTGAACGGTCTTGCTACACGTATCAAACTCAAACGTTTATAAAATTAATTCTCTCGCGACTTAAAAAACTGCCGCAACTGAATTTGAAAACCATTGCGCAACGCAAAATAAACACTCTGGCCTTCATCCAGCCCCGCCGCCGTTGCCCAACGGGTAAAATCCTGTGGCTCAAAACCCTGCCACAAATCACCACAAGCATCGCGCGCCCAAACCTGTTCGTGGCGACATAAATCGGTAATTAATAACGCGCCGCCGGGTGTCAACGCCTTACTTAAATCGGCAAAGATATCGGCGGGCGAAGGCGTATGGTGCAACACCATATTGACAACGATGCAATCCGCCAGCACCTTATGCTCTTGCAGGGAACGCGTGTCGCCGTGAATAAATTCGATGTTGCGCAGCTTTTTTTCGGCCGCGAACGCCTTGGCTTTTTCCAGCATGCTGGCCGCGTTATCCAGTGCAACCACCTGTTTAAAACGCTGTGACAATACCGCCAGAAACTCCCCCTCACCGGGGCCTACTTCCAGCACCAAATGCCTGTCGGGTAAGCGTGTGCTATTGAGCAACTGGGTCATCTGCTCGGCATACACCGGATAGCTTGCAATCAAATCCTGCTGTGCGCGGAATTTATGCGCGTTCTCGCTGAAAAATAATTGTGCCGCCTGGCTGCGTTCGTAGTGCAACTGGTGCAGCTGCTGCGCCACAGCAGCCGACACCGGCTGTTGGTCAATCGTGGCAAACAATTGTTGCTGCAACGCATTGAGCGGATGATCCGGCGCAAAAAACGCGCGGCGATAAAAGATGGAATTGCCTTCGCGGCGAGAGGTCAACAAACCGGCGCTGGTCAATACTTTTAAATGGTGGCTCATGCCGGATTGTTTGATCGAAAAGATCTGGCACAGCTCCAGTACCCCGAATGAATCCTGGGCCAACACCCGCAGGATATCGAGCCGCAAAGGGTCACCCGCCGCTTTGAGTAAACCGGCGAGTTGATCGAGGCTTGCCTCGGTGGGGTTGCCCTCATCAAGGGCGGTAGGGGCTTTTTGGAGTTGATTCATGCCGGGCAGTCTAGCAGGATGCATTATCTATATCAAAATTTTTTGATATAGATAATGGTAAATCTGACTATTTGGCGATAAAGTGCGCTTCCCGGCCGATCTTGCCTTTACGGGCGGCGGCGGCTGAGAGAGAATGTCGCCCCATTTTGTCCGATGAAAGAACTTCTCATTTGACGGAGCCGCATCATCGGGCCGAAAACTTGCCGGCGATAGTAAAACAAAGGTCCGCCAGAGACCGACTCTCAGATAACAGCAATCAACGACATACTCATCAAGGAGCATTCAGTCTCATGCCTTCTCGTACCGAACTTGCCAATGCCATTCGCGTCCTCAGTATGGACGCCGTTCAGAAAGCTAACTCCGGCCACCCCGGCGCGCCGATGGGGATGGCAGACATCGCCGAAGTCCTGTGGAATGACTTCCTGAAGCACAACCCCAAGAACCCCAACTGGGCTGATCGCGACCGTTTTGTCTTGTCTAACGGCCACGGCTCCATGCTGATTTACTCCCTGCTGCACCTGACCGGCTACGACCTGCCGATGGATCAACTCAAGCAATTCCGCCAGCTGCATTCTGCGACCCCCGGTCACCCGGAGCGCGGTTACACCCCCGGCGTTGAAACTACCACCGGCCCCTTGGGCCAGGGCATCGCTAACGCCGTCGGTATGGCGCTGGCGGAAAAAACCCTGGCAGCACAATTCAACCGTGAAGGTCACGATGTTGTTGACCACTACACCTACTGCTTCCTCGGTGACGGCTGCATGATGGAAGGCATCTCCCACGAAGCCTGTTCATTGGCCGGCACCTTGGGCTTGGGCAAATTAATTGCTTTCTATGATGACAATGGCATCTCCATCGACGGCCATGTTGAAGGCTGGTTTACCGACGATACGCCGAAGCGTTTCGAAGCCTACGGCTGGCATGTCATCCCCGGCGTTGACGGTCATGACAGCAATGCGGTACGCGCTGCTATCGAAGCCGCCCGTGCAGAAACCTCCAGGCCGACATTGATCTGCTGCAAGACAGTGATCGGTTTTGGTTCACCAAATAAACAAGGTTCGCACGATTCCCACGGCTCGCCGCTGGGCAACGATGAAGTAGCCCTGGTGCGTAAAACCCTGAACTGGAATTACGAGCCATTCGTGGTGCCGGAAGACATCTACGCCGGCTGGAACGCGGTAGAAAAAGGCGCGAGTGCCGAACAAGCCTGGGCCGACAAGATGGCTGCTTACAAAGCGGCTCACCCGGAATTGGCGGCTGAGTTTGATCGCCGCGTTGTTAAGGGTGATTTGCCGGCAGACTTCGCTGCAAAAGCGGAAGCCTTTATTGCCGAGTGTCAGGCCAAAGGCGAGAAAATTGCCAGCCGTAAAGCCTCGCAAAATGCTATCGCTGCTTATGCTGCCTTGTTGCCGGAATTGCTCGGCGGTTCGGCGGACCTGGCTGGTTCTAACCTGACGCTGGTCAAAACGTCTAAAGGCGTGACCGCACAAGATGCCAGCGGTAATTACATTTATTACGGTGTGCGCGAATTCGGTATGAGCGCCATCATGAACGGTATTTCTGCCCACGGCGGTTTTATCCCGTACGGCGCCACCTTTTTGATGTTCCAACAATACGCTGCTAACGCCGTGCGTATGGCGGCGCTGATGAAGTTGCGTAACGTCTTCGTTTACACCCATGACTCTATCGGTCAAGGGGAAGACGGCCCGACGCACCAACCGATCGAGGTGTTGGCAACTTTACGCATGACACCGAACATGGAAACCTGGCGCCCGGCGGACGGTGCTGAATCCGCAGTGGCCTGGAAGGCAGCGATTGAGCGCAAAGATGGTCCGAGTGCTTTGGTATTCAGCCGTCAGAATCTGGACCCGATTTCACGCACACCTGAGCAGGTGGCTAACATCGCACGCGGTGGTTATGTGTTGAGTGATTGCGATGGCGAGCCGGAAGCGATTTTGATTGCTACCGGTTCTGAGTTGGCGGTAACTGTGAAGGCGGCGGAAGCGCTGACAGCGAAAGGTAAGAAGGTGCGCGTGGTGTCCATGCCGTCTACTTCTGTGTTTGATCAACAGGATGCGCTTTACAAAGAGTCTGTTCTGCCGTTGTCTGTGCTGGCGCGTGTTGCGGTTGAGACTGCGCATGTGGATTTCTGGTACAAGTATGTTGGCCTGGATGGTCGCGTTGTGGGTATGACTACGTTTGGTGAGTCTGCACCCGGTGGTGTGTTGATGGAGCATTTTGGTTTTACTGTGGACAATATTGTTGCGACGGTTGAAGAGCTGTTGTAGTGAAAAAACATCACCGATGGTTAAAAAATTATCGGTGATGGTCAAGAAATTTTGTGTCATGTCGGCAAGGCTGGCGTGTACACGACTCCGGTATTTAGTGTTGCGACACGCCGTGAATACTTCCCTGTAGGCTCATCACCGGCATCCATGCCGGTGATGGTCGCAACACTAAACACCGAAGCCGTGTTGCAAGTATTGTGCAATCACGGATAGCAAGAGCATATCTTCGGCATGGCTCTGCGTGAGCCGCTTATTCGAAATTCAATACCAGTATCTAGCAACTTTTGAGGATCACCATGACTGTTAAATTGATGAAAGACCAGGATCTCGCCGGTAAGCGTGTATTGATTCGTCAGGATCTGAACGTGCCGTTGGAAGACGGAAGGATTACCAGTGCGGTGCGTATTGATGCATCCATTCCGACCATCAAGGCAGCCTTGGAAAAAGGTGCGAAGGTGATGGTGATGTCGCATCTCGGTCGCCCGGAAGAGGGTGTTTATGATGAAGCTGCTTCGCTCGCGCCGGTGGCGGAATACCTGAGTAAAAAACTCGGTCGTGAAGTGCCCTTGGTAAAAGATTGGGTTGATGGTTTTGAGATGAGCGGCGATCTGGTGTTGCTGGAAAACGTTCGTTTTAATGTGGGTGAGGGTAAAAATTCTGATGAGCTGTCGAAAAAAATGGCGGCTTTGTGTGATGTGTTTGTGATGGATGCATTTGGTACGGCTCACCGTGCCCAGGCGTCGACTCACGGTGTGGCAAAGTTTGCGCCGGTGGCTTGTGCGGGTCCGTTGTTGGCGGCGGAGTTGGAGGCTTTGGCTAAGGTGCTGGATAATCCTGCGCGTCCGTTGGTGGCGATTGTGGGTGGTTCAAAAGTGTCTACCAAGTTGAGTGTACTGGATGCGCTGTCAAAAATTGCTGACGTATTGGTTGTGGGCGGCGGTATTTCCAATACCTTTGTTGCCTCTGCTGGTAACGAAGTAGGTAACTCACTGTATGAAAAAGATTTGATTCCGGAGGCACAGCGTTTGCGTGCGGCAACGGAAGTGGTGTTTGCAACGGATGTGCGTGTAACCAAAGAAGGCTTCAAGCAGTGGAACCATAATTCTGTCACTGAAGTGAAGAAAGTTAACGAGATCAAGGCGGACGAAGAGATTATCGACTACGGCCCCGAGACAGCGGCGCGCGTAGCTGAGATTATCAAGAACGCCAAAACTGTGTTGTGGAATGGTCCCTGCGGTGTATTTGAATTCGATGCGTTCGCCAAAGGCACGGAAGTTATTTCCCGCGCGATTGCCGAGAGTGACGCCTTCTCTGTCGCTGGCGGCGGTGACACCCTGGCTGCTATCGACAAATGGAACCTGGCTGACAAGATTTCCTACGTATCTACCGGCGGCGGTGCATTCCTGGAATTTGTGGAAGGCAAAACATTACCGGCCGTAGCCATCCTGGAAGAACGCGCAAAAAACTAATTTCATTTTTTTCTTACACTGAAAGCACCGGACGAAAGTCCGGTGCTTTCCCTTTTCCCCGCCCTCCTGATTTAAAAACCCCAACACCTTATAACCATAATTGTCGTTGTCGTAATTTTTTACAAACTCAAACAATAAATTCGTGATTGATTCGTGGTCAGGTGATTTCCATAGGTGAGAATATCAGCGACACAGCACGGATAAACATCCGTATAAAAATTCATACAGGTTTAAGGTCGGTTATGAAAAGTGTCGGTAGCTTTGGGGTTTTCGGTTTGGGTGTGTTGGGATTGTTACTTGTCGGTTGTGGTGGCGGTGGTGGTCCTTCGGCGTCGCCGCCGCCGGTGACGCCGCCAGCGGACAGTCCGGTGGTGGCTTTTTCTGAACCTTTGCCGAGTGCGAGTGTGGCTTCCTCCATGGCGGTCAGTGTCAAGGCGCGGGTTACCTTGGCAGGTGGTGCGACGGCGACAGAGGTAGCTTTGTATCGCAACGACGCCTTGGTGGCGACGGACAATGAGGCGCCTTATGAATGGACGCTGGAGGATTTGCCGGCGGGCTTGCATACCTTGAAGGTGAGTGCGACAGATTCCAACGGCAAATCCGGCGAGGCGATTCGCCAGTTGAGTGTGGTGGATACTTCCACGCTGAATGAATTGGTGGTGTGGGCGGTGAATGCTGGTGGTCATGCGTTTGTGTCAGTGGATGGCATTGCCTATGCCGCCGATGAAGGTTTTACCGATGGCGCAACGCGGCAAATTTCTGCCGAGATTAAAGCAACCCACAACCCGACGCTCTACAAAAGTGAGCGCCGCGGCACACAATTTTCATACGCACATGAATTACCGGATGGCACGTATAACCTGACGCTGCGCTTTGCTGAAAATATTGCGAACAGTGCGGGTGAGCGCAAGTTTTCGGTTGAGGTGGAGGGCGAGGAGCGCATCACGGAGCTGGATGTGCGCAACATCAGCGGCGCGACCAACACGGCCTATGATGTGACAGTGCCGAACATTGTGGTTGCCGATGGTGAGATCAATATCCTTTTCACTGGCGTGGTCGGCGAAGCTATCCTGAGTGCGTTGGCGGTTACGCAGCCCCATGATCAGGGCGCGTGGGAGTTATTCTGGTCCGACGAGTTTGATTACACCGGTGCGCCCGATCCGACCAAATGGAATTTCGAAATCCAGGCGCCGGGTTGGGTGAACAACGAATTGCAACGCTACACCGACCGCGAAGAAAATGTACGCGTGCAAGACGGTGTCCTGATCATCGAAGGACGCAAAGATAATTTTATGGGCAGCGAGTATTCCTCCGGCCGTATCCACTCGCAAAATAAAGGCGACCTGCTTTATGGTCGGGTGGAAGTGCGTGCGAAATTGCCATCCGGGCGCGGCACCTGGCCGGCGATCTGGATGATGCCAACGGACTACACCGGCTACGGCGCCGGCTGGCCTGACAGCGGTGAGATCGACATCATGGAACACGTCGGCTACGACGAAGGGCAGGTCCATGCAACCACTCACAACAAAGCCTATTACTGGGTTAATGGTATGCAGCGCAAAGGGTCGGTGCTGATGCCGGATGTAACGGAGGCTTTCCATGTGTATGCGGTTGAGTGGGAGGAAGGGCGCATGGATTTTTATATCGACGACGTACACTACTTTACCTACATCAACGATCATCGCGGCTGGGAATCCTGGCCGTTTGATAAATCTTTTTATGTGATTCTCAACCTCGCCATCGGCGGTAATTGGGGCGGAGCGGCGGGGGTTGATCCCGATATCTGGCCGCGTCATATGGAAGTGGATTATGTGCGGATGTATAAACGATAAGTATCGAGAGTTGTAAAGGTTTAAGCGTGGTCGCAGCACGAAAGCGATGCGACCACGCAAGTATCCTAGCGGAACTGCCAGGTCAGTTTGGCAAAAATACTCCGTTCAATTTCTGCTGCATTGAGATCATCGATAGTGCCAAATTCGCGATGGGCCGGGTCAAGTAAATTTTGCCCGACGAGATTGAATCGAACATTATCAGACAGCTCCACACCCAGGTTCAGATCCAGTCTTACATAACTGTCCACATCGCTTGCCGGCAGCCGGTCCGCATAACTTATTGTTGTACCCAGCATGATATGTTCACGAATATCCCAATATACCCGCGCGCTCGCACGGTGTCGTGGGCTGAGCCGTTCCGCTGCTTCGCGATCCTCGTCATCGCTGGTTAATGACATGTACAGATAGCTGTAACTGGCGGAGACCTGTAATGTGGGTGTGATGGTCCACCCCGAGGTAATTTCCGCGCCGCGTGTGTGGCCATACATGTTATTAACGAATTGCACCGGCACCAGAAAATGGAGCGGATCAATGCCGTTGTTAATCAATTCCGCATCGCCAATACGAATGCTGGAAAGTTTATCGTAGTCGTTATAGAACGCGGTCAGATCGACAGAAAAATCCGATGTGAACTGGTGGCGATAACCGACTTCATAAGCGGTGAGTTCTTCGGAGGCCACATCGTCATTGGGCACAAACGCTACACGTATACCTGGTGCAGTGACGAGCGTGCTGGTCAGGTCTTCCTCAAGGGGTGTCGGTGTTCGCACCGCGTGGGAAATCGCGGTCCAGAATGATTGATCATTATTTATGAGCCATTGCAAGCGCGCGTTGGGTTGCAATTCAGAGCCGGAAAAATCGTTGTGTTCGAGCTTGGTGCCCAAGGTCAAAAACCAGCGCTCGGGCACGAGAGTGATTTTGTCCTGCACGAATGCGTTATACACAGCATAATCATCTTCCTGCGGTGTAAATTCGACGTTGCGATTTCCTTCCCTGTCATCAAACAACCAGCGCGCCCCGGCGCCGACAATAACCGCGTGACGTTCTGTCGACACAAAATCGTATTGCGCTTCGAGATCTACCGTCGTGCGGTCGTCGATAAAATTAAACGGTTCGTCACGCCGATTCCAATCGACATAAGCTTGCATGCTAAATGTTGGGCCCTTCCATTTTTTATCCGTCCATCGCCCGAGCAGGTTGGCACCTTCGTAGATGATGGTCTGCTGCTCAATGGTCGTCGGCGCGGTGAATGAAAAATCCGGACGCAATTGTTGCGCGTCAGTACGATAGGCATCGCCCTGCAAGGTAAATTCATCAGCCCAGTCCATGCGAAAGCCACCGCGATAACCGTCCCATTCGTCGTAATTATCCGTCGGCGAACCCGCGCCCATATCCGGCCTGAGCGCTGAGTCCCGTTTAAATCCTTTGGCGTACACACGATAGGTTCCGCGTGCGCCAAAGACACCGCCCTGGCGTGCATTCAAGGTGCCTTTCTCCTCGTCGCCAGCCACTGCACTGATCAACGTCCCTTGCGTGTCCCGCGTGTGTTTGGTGGTGATGTTGATAACACCGTTTACTGCGTTTGCTCCCCACAAGGATCCACCGGGGCCGCGAATGACTTCGATGCGTTCAATATTCTCCAACATGAGTTCGTGGGCTTCCCATAAAACGCCGCCGAACACCGGGTTATAAATGGTCCTGCCATCGACAAGCACCAATAATTTATTGGCCAAGGTGCCATTAAAACCGCGAATGCTGATGGCCCAGCTGTTGGAGTCCGCCTGTGCAACCTCAACGCCGGGAACCATTCGCAAAGCGTCGGGGATGGTGGTCACGCCCGCTCGTTCAATGTCTGCACTGGTGATGGCGTAAATTGCCGCCGATGAATCACCGAGCGACTCGGTTTTTTTTGCCGCACTATGCACCTTCACGTTCAGCAGTTGCTCAAGCGTCATCGACATATAATTGCCGTTGGCCAAGGTGCCTGGCGCGAACAACAGAATGCCCAGGGTGAAGAGGCATTTCACCGCCGCGCCTGTTGTGCAGCGGGGGGAATCGTTGTGCTGCAAATTATGAGAAAAATGTAAAGATGCAAGTTGATGATTCATCAATGTTGAATACATGTGAGGTGGTTTCGGGTGCATTTTTAATCCTCTCTTTGTCAGGAATTCCGTTAGGTTTCGTTTAAATGCCGTTCAGGTTTTTTCAATTCTGCTCGTTATTTTCTCCGAGCTGAAGGATTGCATTTACCAGGTCATCGATATTGAAAGGCTTGGTGACTACAGTATTCATACCAGCTTCGCGAGCCGCGTCGATTTGTGTTTCAAAGACGCCCGCCGTTAATGCAATAATCGGAAGTGTTTTGCATTCCGGTAGTGAGCGAAGGTGGCGCGTGGCTTCGTAACCGTCCATTACCGGCATCTGCACATCCATCAGCACCAGATCCAGTTCGTCGAGATGTGCAGTAATCCATTCCACCGCCATCTTGCCGTCTTCTGCCACGCTGACGTCGGCTCCTTCTGAGGTCAGGAAGCGCATAGCCACTTCGCGGTTGACCGCATTGTCGTCTACCACGTGTACGCGCAAACCCAAAAGGCGTTTTTGCTTGTTCTTCTTTGCAGGTGTTCGATCTTCCGGTTTTTGATGCGGTTGCAGTACGTCGGCGATGACGCTGTACAAGGATGAACTGGTCACTGGTTTATTTAACAAGCTGGTGATATTGCCGCTGATCACCGGCGTTTCGTCACGCGAAAAAGTCGGCACCATCAAGATGATCGGCGGTAAGCCGTCTTTGTAGGCTTTCTCAATCATCCTGGCGATATCAGGACCGGTGCTATTGCCCACCTTCCAGTCAATTAATATCGCGTCGAATTGTCCTTTGCTGGCTATTTTTTCTTGCAGTTTTTGAACGGCTATTTCACCGGAAGATGCGCGCTTACTGCTCCAGCCGAGCGACTGCACAATATGTTCAAGATTCTTGCTGGCAGTCGGGCCGCTATCAATAATCAGAATATCCAGCTTTACGGGTTTTCTGTTTTTCTCGCTGCTCGGCAAAATATCCAGGGGAACCGTAAACCAGAATTCACTGCCTTTATCGGGTTCGCTGTTCAGGCCGATATCGCCACCCATTAATTTCACCAGATGACGACAAATGGTCAACCCCAAACCTGTTCCACCGAAACGCCGTGTGGTGGAGACATCAGCTTGACTGAACGCCGAGAAAATCTGTGCCTGGTTTTCCAGCGGGATGCCAATGCCGGTGTCTTTGATAGAGAAACGCAGCTCCACATGATTATCGTGTTGAGCGACTTTCTGAATATCCACGATGATTGATCCGCGCTCGGTAAATTTAATGGCATTACCCACCAGGTTGATGAGCACTTGCTCGAGTCGCAGGGCGTCGCCAATCAGTTGGCCATCTATGGCAGGCGCAGGCGATACGATCAGTTCGATATCCTTATTGCCCAGATTAGCGGTGGTGATACTCACGAGGTTATCAATCACTTCTGCAATATCGAACGGCACATGTTCTATCTCCAGCCGCTCGGCGTCGATCTTTGACAGGTCCAGAATATCGTTGATGATGGACTGCAACGAGCGCCCTGCGTTGCGGATTTTTCGGACCAGGTCGGCTGCATCGGCATCCAGCTCACTTTGCTCCAATAAATAAGCGAGCCCGAGAATGGCATTCATCGGTGTGCGAATTTCATGGCTCATGTTGGCGAGAAACGCCGCCTTGGCGCGATTGGCACTTTCCGCTTCTTCCGTGCGCACCAGCAAATGCTGATTGGCAATTTTTAACTCAGCGGTGCGTTGCTCCACGCGTTGTTCCAGATCGGTATTGAGTTGGCGTATTTCTTGTTCAGCCGTGGTGCGTTCAGCGATCTCGTGTTCCAGGGTTCTGAGCATATCGTTGAAGTCATCGGCCAGTTGTCCGATTTCATCCTGCGTAATTTTTGCGGCCCGCAACTGATAATTACGGTGCACGGTTACTTGCCTGGCGACGCTGCTGATGGCTTGAATCGGTACAGAGATCCAGCGCTGCAAGCGCGTGGAGATAAATAAACTGAGGCCAAGGCTCATCGCGAGAATGAGGGCGAGGATCGTCAGGTAACTGCTGAGCCAGGTGGTCAGATTGAATCGCTGCACCAGATAGACGCTGCCGGCCACACCATTGGGTGTTACTACTTGCCTGGACACGACCAGTTCGCGGTTGTGGAAACGAAAACTGTTGTTATTGAGTGGGGGAGAGGGCAGCACATGCTGATAGTCCGGATCCCCATAGCGAGCGAATAATTCACCTTCGTTGTTGAAGATCGCGCCCATGACGATGCTGGGATTTGCCTCAAGTAATGCCAGATTTTCTTGTGCTACGTCAGCATCATCAAAGTCCAGGGCAACGGCACTGCCTTCGGCAAGAATGCTTGCCAGGGTTGTCAATGCGGCGGCGGTTGTCTTGCGATACTCGTTGAGATCGTGATACAGCAGGGCACTGCCGGCAGCGGCCAGCGCAAGGATGTTGGCGAGCAGCACAATGAGCAACAATTTTTGGCGGACTGAGCGAAGGCGCGCGGGCTTCATGGTTAGCTCCGCTTCTGAATGTTCAGGGCAACATTCAGCAAACGTGCGCTTATTTTTATGTCACAACGATTGGCGCGCGCGATAGAAATCTCAAAGCGAATGTAATCGTCAACAGGGACAAAATTAATAATGCTGCCCGACTCAAGCGCACCTTCGGATTCCGTCACGGTGAGCACCGGCACTGAATCAACCTGCTGCAAAATGCTTTGCAATTGTTGTTCAGCCTGATGGCCCACAAATAACATCTGTACACCGGAGACCCGATCAGTGGCGGAGAAGCGTTTGATGCTGACCGGCCGCTCATTGATCCGAATGTTATCGCTCAGCCGAACCAGCTCGTCGGCGACATCGTCTGCACTGACAACGCCAATACGGAAATTTTCGTCCGGTGCCGAAAAGGCAGTCGCGGGCCACTCGACGTAGCCCGCAAACTTATAGAGGAAGGCGGCCTTGACCTGATGCTCAATGCCACCGTGGCTTCCACTGGCGTGGACGATGAGGCTATGACAGAGCAATGCAAGCAGCGCCAATACTTTCTGCATTTTATCCATGAGCCCCTTGTTCTGACCTATAGCCGCACATTTGCCGGCAGACACTGAGATCTCTGGCAGTTGCAGTGATTACCTCATGGTAATGCGCCGGTGAATAAAATGGTGGTCTAGATTATAGAGAGTAGTGCAGTCAAAGGCGTTGTCTACAAAGGGAATTGTGAACCTGGCCGCAGCAAACATGCCGGCCTTACGACAAAAGCGTTTTTTTGAGGCAAAACCGCGTCATATTTTGTTTGTTTTCTTGCAGGATTGTTTTAGAAAAAAGATTTACCAGCGGCGTTCTAATGTGCGGCGGTGCACATTATCGATCATTGCCGCCACGTCTATTTTTGCCAGGAATGCATTTGCATAGGTTTGGCGTCCCCCTGCGGAAAGGAAACCATTGCAGTAGCGATTTTTGCGGGAGCAGAGACTGCGGTAATTGGCTTTTCCCACTTCATTCATCAACGATCAAAACGGCTATCCAGCCGTAATTTCTGATTCTGGCGCCGCGTTACCGACGACTCCGACACTAGCATGCAAGCCCTTTAACGGCGCGGCATTGCAGGCGGTTGTCACTTTGCGATGAAAGGTGGACCTAATCCACCTTGCCCTTCAACGCCAAAGTGGGACGAAGGGTTATCGGGGAGTGTGCGATTCTCGTTGCACAAGGACACATCGGTACAGGTTTTTGCCCTGCCGGCTTCAGGATAACAATAATTGACGAGGCCCAAAGAATGAAAAAGACAATCATGGCGCTGGCGATGCTAGCCGCCAGCAATACCTCCTTTGCTCAAAGCGCTTGTGGCTGGACGGAAGTCTGGCGCGACGACTTCAACACCCTCAACCAACAAGTCTGGTCTGCCGAGGTGAACGGCGACGGTGGCGGCAACAATGAGTTGCAGTTTTACACCGACCGGCCCGAAAACCTCTATGTCGAAAACGGCCTGCTGAACATCAAGGCGATCCGCGAAGCCTACCAGGGCAAGACCTGGACGTCGGCGCGCCTGCGCTCCAAGAACGGCAAAGACTTTACCTACGGCAAGATGGAAGCGCGCATCAAGCTGCCCAACGGCTCCGGTACCTGGCCGGCCTTCTGGATGATGCCCAGCGAGCTGCCGCGCGACTCCCACGGCTGGCCCAACGGGGGCGAGATCGACATCATGGAAGCCGGTGGCACCACTGAAGAAATCCACGGCACCCTGCATTACGGCCCCTACTGGCCCTACAACGGCAACACCGGCTGGCCCGACCCCAGCCTGAATACCATCCACCCCGAAGCCGGTCGCACCAAGACCGAATTCCAGACCTACGCGGTCGAATGGTACCCGGACCGCATCGTGTGGCTGGTTAACGATGTGCCCAAACTCAGCATGACCCGCGAACAGCTGGACGGCCCCAACCCGGTCCGCTCTAACTGGGATGCTTTCTACAACCGTCCTTTCCACTTCATCCTCAACCTCGCCATCGGTGGCTGGTTCAGCGGCAACCCGGATGGCTCGGAAGCGCCCATTCAGTTGATGCAGGTGGATCATGTGGCGGTCTACAAAAACGCGGACACCTGGTCGGTAGAGGGCGACACCTACGCTTATCGCGGTGAAACCCGCAAGACCTACCGCATTGACGGCCCCGCAGGCGCCAGCTACCAGTGGAGTGTACCGGCGGGTGTAAACATCCTGTCCGGGCAGGGCTCCCGTGAGATTACCGTCTCTATTGGTAACAGCGCGCGCAATGGCGATTTCAGCGTGACCTTCAACACCGGTTGTGCCGGTACCCGGACCTTCAGCAAGCCGGTCACCATTGAGCAGGGCGATGTGCAGGTCGTAACCGACTATGAAGATGGCTTGGGCGTAACCCACCTGCAAAACGGTTTTGCGCTGACCCAAAGTGGCGTCACCACCAACCCGGCACCGGGCGGTATCAACACATCCAACAGTGTGCTGCATTACATCCGCGATGCCTCCCAGCAGTGGGATAACCTTAAACTCACCGGTTTCGGCAATATCGACGCGGGCGAACTGCGCAGTGGCCGCGCCAAGTTGTTTGCGGACGTCTACTTCACGGCGGGCAACAGCTTGCTCGGTAAAGACCTGGGCGGTGGCCTGGAAAATTCAGCCGCTGCCGGCGCTGCGGAACCCTGGGACGGCAACACCGGTCGCCTCGCGCGGTTCCTCGGCACCATGGGCAAGCCGGGCCAGTGGCATACGGTAGAGCTGTATTACACCGGTACACCGGACTCCAACATCGCTGCCAGCGAAGCCGATTCCCTGGTGTTTATGGTTCACGCAGGCTTCAACCTGCCGGCGGAGTTGTATCTGGATAACATCCGCATCGTGCGTCCCGCCAATGGCTACAGCCTACAATCCATGGTGGCCAACTTTGACGGTACGGCCAACGGCGCCATCAAAGCCTCACCGGCAACCAGCGGTGCCCATTCCGTGGTCGCCAATCCGGCGCCGAACGGCGTGAATAATTCGGTGAACGTGCTGCGTTATGTGCGTGATCCGGGTGCAACCTACGACACCCTGGCGTTCAACGGCGTGACCGGTATTCCCGATGCGCTCGATGCCCGCCACGGTATGGTGCGCGTGCTGGTGGATGTCCATACAACAGCCCCGGCGGGCACCATCATCTCCATGAACCTGGAGAATGAACTGGCGGCGGCTTCTGTCGGACCGGAAGACTGGCAGGTGGGGCGTCACAGCTTCTATCAGGCCCAGACCACCACTACCGGCCAGTGGGAAACCCTGGAGTTCAACTACAACTTCCCGGCCGCCCTGGGCGATTGGGAAAACAATCGCGCTTCTGCACCCTTTAATGCGGTGGATCAACTGATCTTCCTGATCACCCCCGGTCAGGCCACCAGCGGTACCTTCCACTTCGATAATTTCCGGGTGATGGCCTACAACGAGAATGCCCCGGCCTGTGTGGGCAGCGGTTGTGCGTCCAGCTCTAGCGCCAGTTCGGTACCTTCAAGCTCGGCGCCATCAAGCAGCTCCAGCGCTTCCAGCGTACCGCCCAGCTCGAGCTCCAGTTCCAGTGTGGTGCCCAGCTCATCCAGCAGCGTGTCATCCAGTGTGAGCAGTTCATCGTCCAGCAGCAGTTCAACGCCGGTGGTGAACCTGGTCTCCAGCGGTCGCCCGGTCTTTGCCAGCAGCCAGTTGATGGCCGCCAGCAACGCCGTGGATGGCGATGGTGGTACTCGTTGGGAATCCAACCACGGGGTTGATCCGAGCTGGATTACGGTAGACCTGCAAAGTCCGCGCTACCTGGCGCAAGTCGTGATCGACTGGGAAGCAGCCAACGCGGCTGATTACCAGATCCAGGGCTCCAACAACAATGCCGATTGGACCACCCTCGCTACCCGCACCGGCGGCACCTTCGGTAACCGCACGGATACCGTGAATGTCAGTGGTAACTATCGCTATGTGCGCATCCATGGCACCGCGCGTAGTTCGGGCAATTTATGGGGCTACTCAATCTTCGAACTCAAGGTCTTTGCGGGCGCGGAACCGGTGTTGCTGCCCCTGAGCAATGCTGCTGCCAGCACGCAACTGTTGCCCGCCAGTGCCGCGATTGACGGCAACGGTGGCACCCGCTGGGAATCGGCCCATGCGCTTGACCCGAGCTGGTTCAGCGTGGACCTGGGCAGCGCGCGCAACCTGAGCCGTGTGGAGATCGATTGGGAAGCGGCCAACGCAGCCAACTACGAAGTGCAGGGTTCCAATAACAATAGCAGTTGGACCACCCTCGCCACCCGCACCGGCGGCGCCTTTGGCAACCGCACCGACAGTGTGAATGTGAGCGGTAATTACCGGTATGTGCGCATTCTCGGTACCCAGCGCAGTGCGGGGAACACCTGGGGTTATTCGATTTGGGAAATGCGTGTGTTGGGTAATTGATGGGTGATTGATGCGCGGTGTGTCGGATTACGCCCGTTGGGCTAATCCGACCTACTTGCAGCCCGCATTTGCTTCGCTGTACGAACCATTCCGCAACGGCTTGCCGATTTTTTTGCGCTGTTTAACGCGCGCGGGTTTCGCTCGCCTTAAAAAATAATGTGGAGACACTATGAATAACCAACAAACCAAAAACCTGCTGCTGGTTGCCCTGGGCTTATGCCCCAGCGCTGCCATGGCAACGGAGTACAACGATCCCTGGTGGACCAACCCGAATGTCAATTCCAGCTTTGTGGATCACTTCAACGGCTCATCCATCGACCGCAGTAAATGGCTGGTGGAACAAAATATCTTTGTTAACGGCGAAGACATTGATTATCAGGACGTGGAATATCCCGTACCGGATTGGACTTTCCGCGTAGGGCAAGACGACCCTGCGGCCCTGGATGGCAAGGTGCTGAATTTGAAAGCCCGTTACATGGACGGCGAAATCCAGGATTACTACGGCGGTGTGGCGGGGGAGGGCAAACCGATCTTTATTCGCGCGGGCCGTATCGAGTCACAAATTACTGACGACACCACCTTCGTGTTCGGTAAATTCGAAGCGCGCATCAAGATGCCACCGGCGCGCAATGCGGAATTCCCGGCCTGGTGGCTGCTGGGTAATTTCCCCGACGTGGGCTGGACCGCCTGCCAGGAGCTGGACATCGTCGAGTTCACCGGCAACAACGTGAATACCATTCCCCAGACTCACTGGTCCGCGCCTTACGCCATCTACGGCGGCAACCCGAATCCGGTGACCTACAGCCAGTTCGGCATCAACCCGAGCAACCAGTACGTGACCTACGGCGTGATCAAAACGCCGGAGTACGTCGAGTACTATGTGAACGGCGTGAAGACTTACACCTGGTCCCGCGAAAACATGGGCGAGGAGCAACCCTTCCCCTATGTCACGCCCATGCGCATGATCCTCAACCACGCGATTACGCACGTCGAATGGCCGGACGTGGGCAACTACAACGCCTTCTCCACCAACCCCAATGTGGCCAACAAGACCGGCTATACGCGGGTGGTCAATGGGGTAACCGAGTATGAATACCTCGACACCGCCGCGATGAACCAGAACATCGGCCGCGCCGGGACTGACTTCCTGGTGGATTATGTGGCCCACTGGCCGCTGCCGCCCACCGATGCCAGCTACCCTTACATCGACGAGAGCAAGTACAGCTTCTTCCGCGAGAGCAACAACACCGACGGCTTCTACCCCCTGAAAGGCTGGCTCGCGCCGGTGGCGGTGACCGGCGATGACTACGACAAGCCCGGTACGCCGACTGACTTCCGCGATAACGCGCCGGACAACGCCGCCGACGGTTACGTGGGTTCCAAGTGGGCGACGCCGAAGGACGATAACCTCCATTGGGTGGAGATCGACTACGGCAGCGACAGGAACATCAAGTACTTCTGGATCGAGTGGGCCTGGAACCTGCCCAAGTCTTACGACATCTACGGCAAAACCTCGTCCGGTGCCTGGGAGCACATCCTGACTTCGGATCAGGACGCTACTGGCTGGGCGACCCACACCTTTGATGTAAACAAGACCTACCGCTACATCAAGCTGGTGACCAAAGGCCGCATCGACAAATCCGATTCCATCTGGCTGCTGGAATTCAAAGCCTTTGAAGACGTGGCCAACGTGTACCCGAAACCCGCTGGCACCGCGCAGGTGGATCGCACGGCGAACATGCTCTCCAACGGTAACTTCACGGCTGGCCTGGAAGGCTGGGGCACTGAGTCGTTTGACGGTGCAACACCCACCTACAGCGTTGTGGGTGGCGAAGCGCGCATCACCACCGGGAATCAGGGCGCCAACAGTGGCTCGATCCAGATGCACACCTCCAGCTTCGGCCTGAAGCGCAACTACCGCTACCAGATTTCTTTCCGCGCCCGTGCCTCGGCCGCGCGCGATATCCAGCTGCGTCTGGCGGAAAATGCGCTCAACCCCTCGGGCTCCGGCACCTACCTGACGCAGACGATTGCGCTGGGTACGGGCATGAACACCTACACCTACAACCTGGATTTCACCGGTGCCGATAACCCCGGTCGCCTGGCATTTTTGATGGGCGGTATGGGCACGGCAACGGTGTATATCGACGATGTGGTGATCCGCGAAATTACCTATATCGGCAGCGGTGATCCGCTGGTACCGGCCATTGCGTCGACCAACTTTGTCAGCGCGAGCAGTGGCTGGGAAACCGAGTGGTGGGGCGCAGCACAACGCGCGGTAGACGGCGCGACCGGCAACAAGGCAAGCAGCCGCGAAGGGTTTGAAGGGCAGGACCAGTCGGTCAATATCCGCATCGATCCGCACTATGAAATCAAGGAAGTGCTGGTCGCGGGTGATAACTCCGCACCGCGCAGCCTGGATCAATTCCAAGTGACCTACGGCAGCAACACCCTAATGAACTGGACGCCCAGCACCACCGACGGCGTCTACGAGAGCTTCACCAACTTTGCCAGTCAGCCGCCGGTGAGCCAGCGCGACTTTACGCTGCACTTCCGCCCGCCTGCCGGTCAACTGGTTGAGGTGTCCGACGTGCAGTTTATGGCTATCGACCATATGCCGCACCGTATCTACACCATCGCGCTGGATGGGGGTGGTTCCATCAGTCCTGCGGGCACAGTGCGCTACAACCGTAACGGCACTGACTCGGCAACCTACACCTTCACGCCGCCCGCCGGGCGCGCCGTGGCCAATGTGATTGTGGATGGCGTGTCGCAAGGGCCATTGAACAGCTATACCTTCAACGGGATCTCCGCGAGCCACACACTCGCCGTCGCCTTTACCGGCAGTGGCCAATCCAGCTCGTCATCCAGCAGCGTGCCCAGCTCCAGCAGTTCCTCGGTGTCGAGCAGTTCGTCCAGCAGCGGCAGTGTGGTGCTGGTGTCCAACGGTCGCCCGACCTTCGCCAGTACGGCGCTGACACCGGCCAGCAATGCGGTGGACGGCGATACCGGCACCCGGTGGGAATCGGCGCACGGTGTTGATCCCTCGTGGATGACGGTCGACCTGGGTTCTGCGCGCAACCTGGCGCGGGTGGAGATTGACTGGGAAGCGGCTAACGCGGCGGTTTACGACATCCAGGGCTCCAACGACAACAGTAACTGGACCACCCTGAAGACCGTCACTGGCGGCACCTTTGGTGGCCGTACCGACGTGGAAATTGTCAGTGGCAGCTATCGCTATGTGCGCATCAACGGCACCCAGCGCAGTGCGGGCAATAGCTGGGGCTATTCAATCTGGGAATTGCGTGTATTCGCCAACAGCGGCAGCGCATCGTCCAGCAGTGCCAGCAGCGTCGCTGTGTTAACGCCTGCCGCTGCGACGGCCAGCACCAATTTCCAGCCAGCCGTCCTGGCCATCGACAACAACGGCGGCACCCGTTGGGAATCCGATCACGGTGTCAGCCCGAGCTGGTTGCGGGTTGACCTGGGCACCGCGCGCAACCTGAGTAAGATCGAGATCGATTGGGAAGCGGCGAATGCGGCTAATTACACCGTGGATGCTTCTAACGACGGCACCAACTGGACCAACCTGGCCACCCATACCGGCGGCACGTTTGGCGCGCGCACGGACAGTAAAAACCTGTCGGGCAGTTATCGCTATGTGCGCATCAACGCGACCCAACGCAGTGCGGGGAACACCTGGGGTTATTCGATCTTTGAGGTGCGGGTATTGGGGAATTAACTGAAGAAATCACGGCCTCGTTTGCTTGGGCAGCACTACAAAGTGTCTGCCCTTTTTTATTCAAGTGCATCGATAAGTAAATACTGCAACAATAACGCCCCCTTTATTTTCACGATGCAGGTAACGAACGTGGCCGATATTCCCCTCTACGGCTTTTCGGATAATTCCTTCCAGGCAGCAGGTGGTGTTGAAGGTATCCGTAAACTGGTTGATGATTTTTATCACGAAATGGATTCGCTGCCGGAAGCGGCGGTTATCCGCAAAATGCACCGGCAGGATCTCACCGCATCACGCGATAAACTTACGTCATTTCTTTGCGGCTGGATGGGCGGCCCGAAGCTGTACCACGAAAAATACGGCAGCATTAATATCCCGCGCAGCCACGCCCATCTGCCGATCAGCGAAGCAGAGCGGGATGCTTGGCTGCTATGCATGAAACGCGCAATTGACAAGCAACAATATCGACCGGAATTTTCTACCTATTTGTTAGCGCAACTAAGCATTCCCGCTGAACGAATATTCGCTACCAGCAGAAAGCCGGATGACGATAAAAAATAGCAGTTGTTAAACCATTTATTTCAACAACGCGATAATCTGTTTGCTGTAAATCGATATCGCCAAACCTGCCATACAAATTCCTACACCCGCCAACTCAACCACGTTGGTCTCTTTTGCTTTCAAGATAAAAACCTGAATCAAAATGCCAATGATCAATGCGCATACGTGCGCATAAATCACCATTGCCGGATAACTGAAAAAATTATCCCCGCGTCCGTAATAAATCGCGAAGCCCGTCGTCGCAACAAAGATCAACGGCAAAGACATACCCGCGATCTTCAGCGCATCCACCAAGGACACCAGTCCATCCTGATGTTGTTCGTGAATGCCGAGTAAGTTGGGGACTTGCACGCACAGCGTAGCGAGGGCGAGCCAAAGGAAACAGGCGAGCATCGGGGATCTCCTTAATCAACACAGGTTGACTAAAGAAACCCCAAAAAAAGTTAAGTTCGAAAAAAC
>CAMLOU010000078.1 GCA_946481735.1 uncultured Cellvibrio sp. | reverse complement strand
AGGTCGTAGCGCCAGAAGATGGGCGCATGCTCCGCCGTGAGGATCGGATTTTCGTAGCAGGTGTAGATACCGTTGCCCTGCGCTCTGGGCACATTGGTTTTCGTCACCAGCGCCTCGTGCTCTTTCAACAGGTTTTGTACTGCGCTTTTAAAATTACTCATATTCAATAAACCCTAGGATTGATACTGACCTGACGCCGCGTTTTCATCAATGCAAACGTAACCGGTTACAAAAATCTGCCAAAAAAATTGCACCTTTTTTGCTGTTGAACACTGCCCGGCAAGGTGCAACACCGGGCAGTGGCTTTGCATTGTTAAATGATCAGGGCTTACTTACACCCGTGTCATTTTGCGGCAAATAGTCCGCTGGCATATCGTCCGGATAATCTTTCAGTTTCACGTACCAGTTGCGCCACAGGAACAGGCTGGTCAGTGCCACCACGATCATCGAAATAATAAATTCCTGCCAGTGCTTGATCACCATAAAAATCGGCGCCGCCACCAGCGCGGTTTGCCAGATAATCCCGACAATAACGTTAATTGCATCGCGCCCAAAGTCCGTGTTGGCTTTGAGTTCAGGATGATCTTTACGCGCGGCTTCCAACACCGGACCCCAGAAACCCCAGGGGCGCACTTTCAGGTAAAACTTTTTCAGCACTTCCATATCGTCCGGTTTGGTCGCGAGCGATGCACCGATACACACCAGCAAGCAAGCCGCGAACATAAAGGGGAATGCATTGATCGGATGAATGTCGGTAAAGATCAACGGCATGGCGATGGCAAAGCCGGTGATCATGCCCCAGAAATAACCGAAACCGTTGAAACGCCACCAGTACCACTTGAGCACGTTGGATGCCGTGTAAGCACCGAAGAGCGCACTCACAATCCACTGGATCACCACATTCAATGACGGAATAAACAAACCAATGCCCACCCCCAGGATCACGAAGATCACTGAGACGGTATAACTAAGATAGACATATTTTTTAGCGTCCGCATTGGGGTTGATGTAGCGCTTGTAAATATCGTTGACCACATAGGCCGGTGCGGCGTTGGTGGTGGCGGCAAAGGTCGACATAAAGGCGGCGAGCAAACCGGCGATCAACAAGCCGAGCAAACCGGTGGGAATATAATTTTTTAACGCAAACGGGAGGATCTGTTCAAAATCCACGTTGGGGCCCATCGCGCGCAGGTCGTCCATAAAAAACGCCAGCGCCAATACCGTTAAACCAGCGATCAACATATAACGCGGGAAAATCAGCACCACGTTCACAAACCAGCTCATCTTCGCCGCTTCTACCGGTGTCTTGGCAGAAAGCACACGCTGCATGTCGTAGTTTGGCGCGGGGCCGGCCATGCTCAGGAGCACGCCTTTTAATACCATCAACATAAAGAAGATGGTAAACATGGAGTAGCCGTCCGACAGGATTTTTTCATTGGCCGCAGGCAATACGTGGGACCAATCCAGATTCAGTTCCCAACCAAAAAATACACTGGTCCAGCCGTCGGGAATCACCGTTGCAAGCATCTCTGGCGACACCTGATTCATGGCAATAATGCCCACGGCGATACAGGCAACCGTCATGATGAAAAATTGCAGTACTTCGGTGAACACCACACTGAACATACCGCCCTTCACCACGTAAATCGTAGTCAGTGCAGTGATGATCAAACCGTAGGCGACATCGTTCCAGTAAGGATCTGCGGAAAATTTCCACGGCAAAAATACCGACGCAAATTTACCGATACCGATAAAACCGTAGGCCAGGAAACTCATCACACTGATAAGCGCAAACAACACGACGACAAAGTGAGACAGTTTTGCGCCCGTGCCTTCACCGAAACGAAAGGTAATCCATTCCGCACCGGTCATCACGCCAGAACGGCGCAACCACACGGACAAGAAAACCATCAGGAAAATTTGGTTGAAGACCGGCCATAACCAGGGAATGTAAACGCTGGTGAGACCGTAGACGAACAACAGGTAGACCAACCACATGGTCCCGCTGATGTCGAACATACCCGAGGCGTTGGACAAACCTAATTGCCACCAGGCCAGTTTGTTGCCGCCAAGGAAATAACTTTTGATGTCTTTGGAGGCGCGGCTTGAAATCCAGAAGCCGACCACCAATGTTGCCAGGATATATAACAGGATGATCGCAAGATCGAGAGTTGCCAGCTGCATGAGTACTTCCAATTATTATTGAGTGGCCGGTGGCCGTTAGTATGTTGTTCGCTGAAGCGAGCATTTTTTTGTATGCCGGTATCAATCGATCCTGCCGAGGACAAAGCGCGAAAATCTCGACCATTCGATGGCGACGCAGGTTCTGCCATCAACCTGGACGCCCGCGCAAACCTGCGCAATACCTGCGAGGCCACGCCCGATAAGGGCGGGCTGATAATGCCATGATGCCTGATAGCGATCAACTTACACTCAGAGATGCATAATGTAATCGGTTACAACTTTTTTTGCTAGTCAGAGTTGCAAACGTGTAGTAGATTTTCGATGTCACGGCACGTTTAAAGCGATAAATAAGCCGAAATTGTCATAACGTTTGTTACATAACGTCTGTTGCCGTTTCATACCAATCCTTGTTGAACCAGCGCCCAAGAGTCGTCCTATGTCGAATATTCGAGATGTTGCCCGCATAGCCGGAGTGTCGGTTGCTACCGTGTCCCGCGCCCTGAGCGCACCGGAAAAGGTATCCAATGAAAGCCTGGCCAAGGTCAAAACCGCTATCGCCCAGGTGGGTTACCGGCCCAACATGCTCGCGCGCAACTTTCGCTCCACACGTTCCTATGCGGTGGTGGTGCTGGTTCCTGATATCGCCAACCCGTTTTACTCCCTGTTTATTCGCGCCCTGGAAGATCGTGCGCAACAAAAAGGTTATGCCGTGCTGCTGGGCGATACGCGCGGCACCTCGGAACGTGAACAGGACTATATTCGCCGCGTGGAAACCCGCCTGGCGGACGGCATCATCCAGTTGCGCCCCAGCTCGGAGAAAAGCCACAGCAATATTCCGCCGGGCATTGCCTGTGTGAATGCCTGTGGCTGCGAATTTACCACCGGCCCCTCCATTCGTATCGACAACCGCGCCGCGGCACGCACCATGGTGGATTACCTGATTTCATTGGGCCACCGCCGCATCGGCGTGATCTCCGGCCTGAAAGATAACCCGCACACCATTGATCGGCTGGAAGGCTATAAAGAAAGCCTGGCGTCCGCCGGTATTCCGTTTGATAAAGATTTAATTGCCGAAGGCGACTTCACCATGTGGTCCGGTCTGAACAGCGCCTTCCAGTTCTGCAATATGAAAGAACGCCCGACGGCGATCTTTTCCATGAACGACGAAATGGCCATCGGTGCAATGCAGACGTTGAAATCCCAGGGCATTCGCATCCCTGAAGATATGTCGGTAACCGGGTTTGACGATATTGCCTACGCCAAATATTGCGATCCGAGCCTGACCACGATTTCGCAACCGGCAGAAGAGATGGGCAAGATGGCGATGGATATGCTGTTGCGGCTGATTGAAGGCGAAACCCTCAGTCAAACCGTGTGTGTATTACCGACTGAATTTATCATCCGCAAAAGCACCGGCCCGGCACCGACGCACGCCTGAGCCGAGGCTCAGGCGCTATAAGTTTCGCAGTGATCCAGCAACTCCATCGCCAGTACGATCAGGTGGTAGAGCGTGCTGGCCGGCGCGACATCCACCACCACTTCATCGTCAGCCCCACGTTGGTCCACATAGGAACCGGGCGTTGAGGCACACAAGTAATAGGTAAATAAATCCTCCACGCCTTTCACTGCACGCTCGGTGGCTTTTGGGTCGCCCGCGCGGATCTGCACCAGGTTGGCCTTGATAAATTCCGTGAGCCCCCAGCAGCGCTTGTTGTGATCCAGCACGCGGCCATCGGGCATCACCGCATCGAACAGTAAACCGGATTTATCGACGCCGATCTCCAGCGCTTTGTTGTAGAGCGCATCGGTGTAACGCTTGACCGGGCGGCCGGAACGACGGCTGTACCAATCCAGCAACCACACCCATTCCATCATGTGACCGGGCTCCACCACATCGCCGCGCTCATCGGCGCAACGGGTCCAGTCATCGTTGAAAAATTCGAGCAGAACTTGTTGGTGCGGATCAAAAAAACGGCTCTGGAATAGCGCAAATAATTCGCCCACCCGGGCCAACCATTTTGCATCCTGAGTCGCATCGTAAAGCGCTAAAAAAGCTTCAAACAAATGCATATGCGGGTTTTGTCGACGACAGGCATAGGCGTAGTCACCTTCGATCCAACCGCCGTAGTCCGCACCAAATTTTGCGTCGAGATGGGCTACCAGTTTCTCTGCCTCGCGCAGTGCTGCTTCATCGCCAAAGGCGCGATAGCACCAGGCGTTGGCCAGCACAAAGAAGGCGTGATCGTAGAGATCCTGTTTGGTATCGATAACCGTGAAGTGTTTGTCGAGCAGATGGGTATAACCGCCACCGGCGGTGGGATGGGCCGCACGCTGGTGAACAAAGTTCAGCAGGCCGGTCGCCAGCGTCTGGCCCTGGGGACACCAGCCGCGATGATAGGCTGCTGCGTAAAAAAATGCTTGCCGCGCCTGGACCCGCACGCGGGTTCTGGCTTCCAGATCCGGTTGCCCATCGGGCAGCAGGCGTTCGTAGTTAGCACCAGTTTCAGGGTCAAAACCGACCTTTTGCCACAACGGCAGGGCCTGGTCCCTGATCCATATTTCCATACGGCGCGCCGCCGCGATCAATTGCTGAGTCATGTCCTGGGACATAGTTACTGCTTCCCTCATTGATTAAAGGTTCAGGCCACCAATAGCCGGGGGTGATTGTCGCACAAGCGAAAGCGCGCTTTCCAAAAAGCCACGCACATAAAAAAACCCCGGCAAGCCGGGGTAGGGTAGTAAACAACAGCAGGCTTAATGCATTACAACGGGGACTTACATCATCGAACAAAGAAATCGCCTGGAGCGACCGGGAGAAGACCTCCGCCTGGCGTAACCGGTTTATAAAATTAAAACCAGGAACTACGCGATGTCGATGCGGAAATTATTACCTAAAATGTAATCGGTTTCAAACGAAAATCGCACTTTTATCCCATACTTGTGCAGGCGGGCACGAATTGGGGCTGTTTTAACAACCCTTCGAAATGGATGAGCTAACGAGGATAGCGATGAGTTATGGATGGCGGCTTATGTAATTTTTTAACCGAAGCGGATGGGGAAATGGCGCGCGGGTAAACGTCCGCGCGCGCCACCACTTAGCCTTTGCCGTTGACGTAGGCTTCCAGCGCGGGCGTTTGCTGGCGCATGAAGGTCACAAACTCTTCCGGCGCAATGGGTTTACTGAAGTAATAACCCTGGGACTGGTCGCAGGCGTGCTCGCGCAGGAAGGTCTCCTGCTCTTCGGTTTCAACGCCCTCGGCAATCACCGTCAGGCTCAGGGTCTTGCCCATGGCGATGATCGCCTCGGTAATGGCGCGATCTTCGCGATTTTGCGGAATATCGCGGATAAAGGAACTGTCCATCTTAAGGGTATCGATGGGGAAACGTTTGATCTGTGCCAACGACGAGTAGCCCACACCGAAGTCGTCAATCGCCAGGCGCACGCCCAGCCTTTTAATGGCGGACAAGATGCGAATGGCGCGCTCGGCGTCCTGCATTACCATGCCTTCGGTGATTTCCATCTCCAGCAGCCCCGGCTCCATGCCGGTCTCTTTCAGGGCGGTAGCCACGTCGTTAATCAGGCCATCATCAAAGAATTGGCGCACCGACAAATTCACCGCCATGCACAACGGCGGCAACCCTTGCTTCATCCAGGCAACATTTTGCTCACAGGCCGTCTTTATAACCCAGCGTCCGATCAACACAATCAGGCCGGTTTCTTCTGCCAGGGGAATAAATTGGGCCGGCGATACAATGCCCAACTGCGGATGTTGCCAGCGCACCAGTGCTTCCACACCGGCGATTTCCCCAGTCTTGAGGTTGCGCTTGGCCTGGTAGTGCAGGAAGAACTCATTGCGCTCCAGCGCCAGGCGCAAGTTATTTTCCATAATCAGGCGCTCGAGCGAGCGCGCCTTGATATCCGGCGAGTAGAACTGGTAGTTGTTCTTGCCCTCTTCTTTCGCGCGGTACATGGCGATGTCCGCGCTCTTCATGATGGTATGTTCATCCTCGGCATCGTCCGGATAGACGCAGATCCCGATACTGGCGGTCACCCGACATTCCTGGCCATACACCGATACCGGCTTGACCGCTGCCGATAAAATCTTGCGCGCAACCGTTGCCGCCTGCTCGGGGTTATCGAGCTCCTGGATCAGGATGACAAACTCATCGCCACCCAGGCGCCCCACCACATCACTCGCCCGCAGACATTGCTTGAAGCGGCCCGCCATTTCGTTCAGCAACAGATCACCGGCCTCATGCCCGAGGGTGTCGTTGATATTTTTAAAGCGATCCAGATCGATAAACAGCACCGCCAGTTTGCGCGCGTTACGCCGCGCTGACTCGATGGCGAGATTAAGGATTTCGCTAAACATGAAGCGGTTGGGTAAGGAGGTCAGGCTGTCGTGGGTGGCGAGATACTGAATGCGTTCTTCCGAGGTTTTGCGGTCGGTAATATCGCGACCGATGCCGCGATAACCCCGAAATTCGCCCTTGGCGTTGAAGGCCGGCACGCCGGTCAGGCTGAGGTAACACGCGCGGCCATTGCCTTTGACATGGCGCAATTCGAGATCGCGAAAGGGCTTATGCTCGGCCACCACTGCATCGTGCTCATCCCACGAGCCGGAGAGGATTTCCGTGGTGGGCAAATCCCGCAGGGTTTTTCCCAGCAACTCCTCGCGCTGGAAGCCGGACTTGCCATTGGGGTCTTCCAGTTCAACAAAGGCGAGCTGCGCGTTCTGCTCCCAATACCAATCCGACGAGAGTTCGGTCAGGCTGCGAAAGCGCTCTTCACTTTCGCGCAACGCCAGCTCGGCTTCGCGGCGCAGGGTGATATCGCGGCCAATACCAACCAGGCCCACAATATCGCCCGCCTCATTGCGTACCGGCAATTTGCTGGTCAGCAACCAGCGCATCTTGCCAGTCTGGTTATTGACTGCGGGCTCCTCCTGATTGAGCATGGGCTCGCCGGTTTGCAGAATTCGTTGTTCATCATCATAAAAGCGCTGGGCCATGTCCGGCGGAAAGAAAGCAAAATCATCTTTGCCCAACAAGTCCTGCGGTGTAGCACCCATACCGCGCGCTACCGCATTGTTCGCCAGCAGGAATTTACTCTGCGCATCTTTGGCAAAGATACTGTCGGGTACCGAATCCACCAGGATGCGCATCAAATTACGCTCGTAGGCTAGTACCTCACTCAGCGCCTGCAACTCCGCCGTGCGCTCGGCCACGCGTTCTTCCAGTTCGGCATTGAGCTGGCGCACCTGTAGCGCTGCACGTTTGCTGGCGGTAATGTCGCGGGTAATCCCCATCGTACCGATGATATTGCCGGCATCGTCATGCAACGGCACCTTGGTCGTGGAATGCCAGCGCGATTCACCGGTTTTCGCATCCACCACAATCTCTTCGCGATCCACCAGGGGCTCACCGGAGCGCATCACCGCCTGGTCATCCTCGGCATAGCCCTGGGCGAGATCCGGCGGATTCAGGTCAAAATCGTTCTTCCCCAGGATATCCTCCAGCGTCGCCGCACCCGCCATACGCAGAAATGCCTGATTGCCAAAGGTAAAGCGTCCCTCACGGTCTTTCGCGTAGATTAAATCCGGGATGTTATCGCCCAAGGTGCGTAATACATTGCGTTCCATGGAGTTCTTCTTTCGACAAAATGACAGATCACCCCCCATTATGAGCGGCGTTAACCCCAAGTATAGGCCAGGGTTGAGAAGAGGCAGCGCTAACATGGCGCATTATTTATAACTTATTCGTATGGATAGGCGCGTAAAGTGGGGTTTAGGGTTGGATGGACTAGAAGCGGCGGGATGAAGGCCAGGCAAGACTGGAGTAACGCGGCACTCAGCAGCCAAACCACAAAGCTTAACAGCAAATCGCCCAGCTAACTGCCGGGCGATTGCAAAGGTGGGGAGCAGGTTTAACAGCTTCCGAAACGTTTATTCAGCAGCTTCTTCATCTGGAACACTGCCTAACAGCGTTTCAACAATGCCGCCTTTACCTAAAACAATCTCTACACCCCGATCAGTAATACCATCCAAAGAATCGATGGTGGTAGTCATGTCCCATCCGGCAAATTCGCTGGCGTTTCCGTACCAGGACCAGGCTGCCCAGCTGAAGGGGGCGGAGCGTTGACTGACAGCAAATTTATCTGCGTAATCATCAGCGACGATGCCGCCTTCAGCAATATCGACAGCAACTGATTCCCCTTGGTGCACGTAATGGAAATCAACCAACGCGCGGACCTCTTCTTCCTTTTCAACCTCAATCAGCCCTTCGAAAATAACCTCATCAATCTGAATGGGATCATTCATCGGTAAGCTGCCGCCCTCAAGCATGAAAGAGAAACCAATATGCTTGGGAGCGCCGACGCGTGAGAAAGCTTCGGGGAATGCGACTTCGACATCAAAATCGTTCCAGTCACCGTAGGTCAATTCATCCCCGCTCAGATTGATCACTTCAAAGTGATTTGCCCAGCCAGAATCCTGCATGTAGAACTGCAAATTGAAGCCTGTACCCTCTAGCGAAGCGGGCAGAAAGACGCGTGTCTTCACCACGAACGGATCCTGGAGGTTTAATTTCTCTACTGAATCAATATTACCTTTCTGGATATCAATTCGTGCGGTGCCCGGATCTTTGGGCGTGACATTCATAACGCCATTACTGACATCAACATTTGCTGCACCGCCCCAACTGATATAAGCCCAGCCGTCTGCATCCGCATCAAACGTACCGCTGTATTGCACACCGTATTCGTATGCACTTTCTTCAACAGTGGAGATCACGATATCGTCAAAGAGAATCGCTTCATCGGGCGTGGCAATTACCTCGCTGGTTTTACCGATATTACCCATTTGAATACCAATGGAGGTGATGCCCTCCGGGAAGGTCGCATCGACAGAAACTTCTGTCCACTCCCCATAGGTGAAGCTATCACCACCCAGGTTTGTCGACTCAAACCAAGCGTTGTTTGGGTTGTTCACGTTGTTGAAAAATTTGAAATAGATCCAGGAACCTGCATATTTTTCAGGAACCATTACCTTAGCCGAAATCCGGACGGGTTTGGAGAAATCTACGGATGGCAAGCTGTTGGTAATAGCTTCTATGTTTCCTTCAGCATCCGGCATAGCACTCATATAACCATCACCGTAAGAGATGGTACCTTTGCCATTATCCGTCCAGCCTTGCAGGTCAGCATCAAAAGTCATACTGGCCATCTCAATAGCGGCGCTGCTATTAATCACACGCAAGTTATCCAGCTGAATTTTTCCACCAACCTCAACCGGCTTACCATTGGCAATTAATTCAATACCGATGCGTGCTACCTGGGTAATATCAAATGCATCGGAAGCCCAGCCAAAAGAGCCTTTATTTTTGACCGTATATTTGCGGCTGTTCCAGGTGCCTACATCAAAGTTCTCAACCGTGTGCCATGAAAGATTTGCATATTCGCCGTTGACGTCGCGAAGATACAATTGCATACCCATTTGCGGGTATTCGGCAAAGCTTTCGTCAATGTGAACCTCAAAAGCAATTTCTGAATTGGTCGCATCAACCGGTTCGCTGAAGGGAACCATAATGCCCGCTTTGTCATCCGGCGTTTTCCACTGGGTGTCAATTTCCAGCGCATAGTCACCTGCACCTCGCTCGAGAATATGGTGCAGCTTAACGGGACTATCACCTAAATCTGAACCACCAAATTCGCTGACAATCACAGGCACGTTCTGGCTGGTAATTCTGGAGATACCGTAGTCAATCTTGGTGCGATTATTCCAGGTTGAACCATAAGCATGAACCGAAAACACCAGGTTTTTCTGCTCATCTGCCGCCATCAGTTCGGTTGCACGAATAGACTCAAACGCGTGGAAGTCTTCCCCGCACCCAGGAGCATCGATCACCAGTGGAAATTTCAAACCTGCACGACGGAATTGTCTGATGACTGCTTTGTGCGTATCGATGTAAGTGCGGTAACCAAAACTGGATCCATTGAAGATCGCTTTCGGCCCCCACCCGCTAGCCATGTTGACCATGATCTTATCCTGGTAACGATCCTGGGCGATGATCGGCAACCATTCTTCCAACCATAAATCTTCTACAGCTTCGGTAAACAGCGCTTCATCATCGTTACATTTCAGGTTGGGACTGTTTAAGGTGAGAATTGCTGCCATATTATTTTCAATGGCCATATTCAACGCGGCTTCCAGTTCGACCTCGCTGGTTTCTTCACTTAACTGGATACGCACGAAGTTCGCACCGGTTTCAGCAATGGCTGGAAAAGCCGTAATCATTTGCAATGGATTATCGCTGTATTGCAGGTTAACACCGCGCACAATCGTTTCATTACCGTCGGCCAAATAGATCTTGGTGCCTTCGGTTTTCATCACCGGCGCATTTTCGGAAGGGCGCGGGCGCGTTAAATCTTCAGTCACTTCTTCAGGAATTAATTTGTGATCATCAGCGTCGGATGAGCCGAGCATGTCGCCGCCACCGCAGCCGTGCAATACCATTGCGCTGGTCAGCAGCGCTAACAAATGCAGTTTGGTTTTCATAGGAAACTCCGTCATTAATCTTTATTGTTGTTATGCGGCACCGATAGCGCCGCACAAACGCATATCAGTTAAAAAGAAGGTTCACACCAGCTGAGTAACGCGCTTCTTGTACCCAGAGCGAATGGAACTGATCTTCGTATTGCGCATAACTTTTACGACTTTGTTCGGTCAGGTTGGTACCGTTCAGGAAGAAGCTCACATGCTCGTTCAGCCAATAGCTGACCGACAGGTCGAGATAGCCGGCGGGCTCAAGCCACTGCGCCATATTCAATACCGCCGCATTGGAATTCACACCCACCATGCCCAGGTATTCTTCACTGCGCCAGTTGTATGCCAGACGCACGTTCAGGCCGGCGTGGTCATACCACAAAATCATGTTGGTCTGGTGTTCAGAGTTGGACACCAGCGGCAAGGTATTACCCTCAACGTCAACATCTTCTGATTCGCTGTGTGAATAGGTGTAGTTAAATTCCGCACCGAATTTGTTGAGAATATTATTTTCCAGGAAAGAGAAGGGTTGCTTGTAACCAAATTCAACACCGTAAAGATCAGATGCCCCGACGTTCTGCGTAGTCCAGATATTCGCCAGGCGTCCGCGATCAATGCCATCCATATCCAGGAAGCGACGCTGCTCCTGGAATGACTGCACCGCTTGCTCAACATCAATCATGAACAGACCAACCCCGAGAATAGCATTTTCATCAAAATACCATTCGCTGGAGAAGTTATAGACGTTCGCTAACCAGGGTTCGATATCGGGATTACCGCGATCATCACCACCACCGATACAACCGACAGTGTCTTGCATTTCACCACCGGTTGATGGATTCGGCACCATGACAGGATCGCCGTTTTCATAAGTTTTGGGACACTGTTGATACCACAGTGCCATGGACGCGCCGACATTTTCCAAGTCATTCCGCGTCATGGTGCGCGCAGCAGCCAGGCGCACAACAGTGTCATCCGTTGGAAAAATATTCAGGTTAAACGACGGTAATATTTCCGTTTTTGAATTGGTGAAACGCTCAACGTCATATACGTAAGCAATTTTTTGCCAATCGTCGTAACCGATGGAGTTGAAGGAATCCAGCACTTCCGGCACAACACTTTTGTCCACTTCACGATCAACCTGTGCCGCCTGAATACCGATATTGGCGTTATAGGGCAAACCAAAAAGGCCTTCGTTGTCATTGGCGAAATTAAATTGCACATAAGCGTTTATCGAATCTTCCTGGACACGGTAGGTGTAGCCAGGATCATTCACAGTACGCGTGCCGGGATACAAGCGGTTCATAAATTCGTAGGGGTTGTCCCACTGGTCGGGCGCCAAAGCAGCTACGCCACCTTCAAAGCCCTTAATCGGACCAAAATCATAGAAAGCCACGGTATCCGCACCGGAAAAGCCGTTGTCCTGCAAGCCACCGATATCAATCAGGCTGACGTTGGTTTCGGCGTAATCAAATTTGAGCCAGTTAGGGAATTTCTGCCAAATCAGGTTGCCCGGCAATAGGCGATAGCGTTTATCAGCGGGTACACGAGGGTCTTCCCAATCGGTGTAGCGACCGGTAGGTGTTACATAATTAAATTTGTTATGGCTGGCTTCACGAATGCCGTAACGAACACCAGCATCAACAGATTCAAAGTGGCCTTGATCTACAGTGAACTTGACATCGAAACGCGCCGCATTCAAATCCGCATCAATATTTTTTCCTTCGGCAAACCCTTGGTATTGATTCAGTACGCTGGAGTCCGACAAATCGCCTTCCCATGCGAATGACGGATATTCGCCAGTGTAATCTACAGTCACGTTAAAACCGTCAACCGGATCCTTGCCGGGTGTACCATCTTCATCCACCCATAACCATGCGGGCGTACCCTGCTGGAAGGTGGCCTTACGGTATTGTTGCTCTGCCTTGGCATGAATAACGCGGAAGCTTGCTTCAAGGTTGTCGTTGTTGGTGTAGTTCACCTCAAAATTGCTATTATATGCAGCCGTCTTGGTGATTTCGCTGGTCGACGACGTTTGGAAATCTGCCGCCCATACATCCACCACCTGCAAGGCATAAAGGTCACGAGTTTGTGTTACACCATCGTTATCAACGAATGAAATCGTTGAGCCAAAGTCAACCTCTCCGCTACGGATTGCGTCATAGATTTCCTGATTGTTCTGTGCAGCCGTACCATTTTGCTCAAAAGATTCCGGCGTGTGCTTACCATTAAATCCAGCTTTTACACCACGGTTGTACTGATCCATTTCGGTATAGAAGAAATCACCGCGTACTGACCAGTTTTCATTGATATCAAAAAGGGCGCTGATGGAACCACCGGTACGTTCACGCTCCATAAATTGGCTGGAAGCTCCGAACTCCCCAGGCACGACATACCAATCGTTAACAAGGTCGCCATCACCATTGAGATCGTATTTATCTGTCGGCATGCCGCCTTGCGAATCAAGGAATCCTAGCCTCTGATCTTCATACATCGAATAGTTAGCGTTATAGGTATTGGAGTTATACAAGCTGGTAACAATCGAAAAGTCGTCACCGTTATTGAATCCAAACACGAGACCTGCGGTGTAATCCGGATCACGCCATTCTTTGGAACCGTCTTCCTGAATCTCGCGACTGGAGTAACGTCCGCCTGCGCCTTCAAGACGCACGCGCGTGGTGAAACCTTCTTCCAATGTGGACGGATCAAGGGTTTTTAAATCCACCACACCCGAAATACCACCGGCCAGCATATTGGCGGATTGCGATTTATACACATCCACACCGGAAATCATGCCAGCCGGAATATCAGAATAATTTGCCTGGACTTCAGTAATGGCCCAGGGGCTCAGAAATTGTTCGCCATTCAGCGTCGTTAACACTTGCGGCATACCGCGAATATTTAACGAGGTGCCCTCACCTGCTTCGCGGGTAATCTGCACACCGGTTACACGCTGCAATGAGTCCGTAATGGTGACATCGGGCAATTTGCCGATGTCTTCCGCCACGATGGAATCCACCACAGTTCTGGAATTACGTTTGATATCAATCGCCTTGGCCTGCGATGCACGTACACCGCGAACCACAATCTCTTCGATGTTTTCACCCAGGTCTTCACTCACCGTGGGTGCTTCTTCCTGCGCGTACAGGTTGCCGCCGGACAAAGTGCAACCGATCGCCAGCGCGAGTAATTTTTTGCGCGTGTTGATACTGCTGTTTTTATACATCATGGGCTTCCTCTTATCGTTATCTCGCATTTTTTTACTTTATGGGTGTAATAGGCGCACAAGCCTCCTGACGGACTGATCAGGCGTAACCAGTCGCAGAAACTTGAGCGGTAAAATCAGAAAAGGGGATTTAGTCGGTCTGCAATCGCTGCGGCGAATCCAAACCAAAAGCTAATAAACGCACTGCGTAAACGCAGGGCCATCGGGAGGTATTGTGCAGGGTGTTAGCGTGCATGGTAGTGATTCTCCAGGTGCATTTATTGTTATTGCTTTGTTCACAGATTCTGGCGATCTGCTGTTTTGTTGTTCTGCGGCGCAGCGGTAACTGACTCTGGGCCAATCTATTTATATGATCACGCCGATGGACCTTAATATGGCTCAATCTGTAACCGGTTTCAAGCAAAGTTTATTTAGCCGTCAACGAAGCAGCGGCCATTTCCCGGCATAGAACCAGCGGTGCATACGCAGGGAGAAAGTCTTCAATTTCAGGGGTTATTAGCATTCTGTTGGGATGAAACCCGCACCAATACTGGGTTTGGCAAGGTCGGGCCATGTCAGGTAGATGGCAAAGGAGGTAGCGCGAAAATGAATACGGTTTCAGAAATCCGCGAATTTAAATAAGGATTGGCTATAAAAGAACAGAAAAGGACGGCAAAAATATTCTATTGCGTCACAGTGACGGAGGGAACTTTGTCATGTTCGGCCAAAGAAAGCGCCATTAAGCGAACCTGATCCTGCGGAGCGGGATCAGGTTCGGTGATGGATTAAAGCAGTTTCTCGATGGCACCAGTCAGTGCCTTGTCTTCCGGTTTCACGCTGCTGCCGAAGTGTTGAACGATCTTGCCGTCTTTGTCCAACAGGTATTTGTTGAAATTCCATTTGGGCTCGGTGGTAGCTTTGGCCAGGGATTTAAACAGGGTGTTGGCTTCGTCGCCGCGCACATGGGTGGGGGCGAACATGGTGAAGGTCACGCCGAAGTTTTCAAAGCAGATGGTGGCCGCTTCTTCTTCATTCTTGGCCTCCTGGTTGAAGTCGTCACTGGCAAAACCCACCACTACCAGGCCCTTATCGCGATATTTCTGGCTCAGCGCTTCCAGCCCTTTGAATTGCTTGGTGTAACCGCAATGGCTGGCGGTATTGACCACCAACACGGGTTTGCCTTCGGTCAGTTTGCACAGGTCGATATCCTTGGTGGAGTGCAACTGGCGATACTCGCCCTGTAGATAATCCGGGCAGGCGGCGAGTAACGGGCCGGATAACAACAGCAACGCAAGACCGCCAAAAAAGGCTTGTGGTTTCATGGGAGAATCCTCTGGATTAATGGTAGAGACGCGTTAGTATTAGGCGCTGAAATCGAACACAGCATACACACTTATACGGAAAATCTTCATGAAGGCATCACTGCGCAAACTCTTTTCACCCCTGTTGAATCCCCTTGAGCGCGGCGATGAACCCTACGTTTATAAACCCTTGAGTCGCAAGATACTCCTGGCGGTTAGCCTGCTTTTTTCGGTGATGTGCGCCGCGCTGGTGTATCTGATGCCCGCCGATGCCGACAAGGGTTACCTGATTCCGGTGGTGGTCTTCGGCCTGGTGGCCGCCGTTGGCTTTATTGTCGGCCTGCTGGGCAACGAGCGTGCGGTGGCGAAGATCTGGGGCAACCGTTAAATCATGTCGTTAAGGCCGTTTTAACAGGGCCGGCCAATCCAGATTGACATCACCCACCGCATAAAAATCCGGATTGATCACATCCTCTTTATCGTTGTACACCAGCGGACTCAACCAGGCTCCGGCGCTTTCATCTGCATTGACCACCGCCCCACCGGCTGCTTCCAGCACGGCCTGCGCGGCAGCGGTATCCCATTCGGAGGTCGGCGCCAGGCGCGGATAAAAATCCGCCAGCCCTTCGGCAATCTGACAAAACTTTAACGAACTGCCCGCGTTGGTCAAGGCCACCCGGCCAGCCCATCGTTGACGCAATTGGTCCACCAACGCATTGACTGCGCCCGTACCATGGCGGTGGCTGGCCAACACCACCAGCGTATTATCATCCCGCGCCTGGGCGAGCGAGCGGACCCGGATGCGCGTCGCGGGTTGATCTTCACAGTATTTCCAGGCGCCGTTGTATGGCGCAGATCCGGATGCGGCAACACCCAGATAGGTAATCTGCCGGGCCGGCAGGTGGACCACACCAAGCACAGGCTTGCCCGCTTCAATCAAGGCAATGTTGACCGTGAATTCCCCGCTGCGCAGGATAAATTCCTTAGTACCGTCGAGCGGATCAACCAGCCAGTAACGCGTCCAGGCCTGGCGCTCGGAGGCCGGCGGCACAGGCGCTTCTTCGGAAATCATCGGCAGGTCGAGTAAACGCGCCAGGCCCGCCGCGATGATGTCATGGGCCGCGATATCGGCGCGGGTTACCGGTGACTCGTCGGCTTTTTGTTCAATGCCGAATTCTGCGCTGGTATAGACCGCCATGATGGCATCACCCGCCGTGCGCGCCAGCGTGATCAGTGCGTCGATCAGGGCCGCATCAAGTGGTTGTTTATCCATGGGCCAGCAGCCACTCGCGCGCCAGGAATAACGCGGCAATGGACCGGCCTTCACAGAAGTCGGGGCGCGCCACCAGATTCACCAGATCTTTCATGGGATAGGGCACCACCTCGATGGGCTCGGGTTCATCGCCGGGCAAACGCTCCGGATATAAATCCCGCGCCAGCAGAATGTTGATGCCATGCTCCATATACGCCGGTGATAAATTCACGCGCTTTAATAACTGCAAATCCCGCGCGCCGTAACCGACCTCTTCTTTCAGTTCACGATTGGCCGCTTCCATCAGGGTTTCGCCTTTATCGATAGCCCCTTTGGGTAACGCGAGGTGATAATCCTCGATACCGGCTGCGTATTCACGCACCAACAACACCGTCTCGTCATCCAGCATGGGCACCATCAGCACTGCGCCGGGGCCACCGCTGCACAATTTTTCGTAGATGCGTTCTTCGCCGTTACTGAACCGTAAATGCAATTCGTCTGCGCGAAACAAGCGGCTGCGCGCCACGGTCTGACGCTTTAATATCTCGGGTTTTGTCGGCATACTTAGCCCTGAATTTTTGCAGGATTTACCCGCACCAGAGTGAATAACCACTGATGATTAACTGGCACGATATAGACACAGTGTTACTGGATATGGATGGTACCTTGCTGGACCTCCATTTCGATAACTATTTTTGGCTGGATTATCTGCCACAACGATACGCAGAAATTCGCCAGCTGGATCTGCGAGTGGCCCGTGAACACCTGGAAGATCATATTCGTCGCCACGAAGGCACACTCAAATGGTACTGCCTGGAATTCTGGTCCGATGCCCTGCAAGTGGATATTCGCAGCCTGAAAGCGGAGATCAAACACAAAATTCGCATGCGTCCCCATGTGGAGGAATTTCTCACACGCCTGCGCCAGCATAGCAAAAAACTCTTGCTGGTAACCAATGCTCATCCACAAAGTTTATCGCTTAAACTGGAAGTTACCGCCATTGATCGCTGGCTGGATATCATCATCTCATCCCACGAATTCCAGCACCCCAAAGAGAATCAGGAATTCTGGCAACTGCTGCAAGCGCGCGAACAATTTGACCCGGCGCGCACCTTGTTTGTGGATGATACGGTGCGCATCCTCGACTCAGCCAAACAGTTCGGTATTGGTCACCTCTTGTGTATTCATCAACCGGACAGTCAAACAGAGCGGCGTGTTGAAGGCTATCCGGCGATCCATCATTTTGATGAAATCATGCCGCCCCCACCGGGTGGCAGCGGTTTGCTAGAGGTGAAAGCCTTATGATGACCACCGACGGCAAAGTGCGAATCGATAAATGGTTATGGGCCGCGCGCTTTTTTAAAACCCGCAACCTGGCCAAGCAAGCGATTGAAGGCGGCAAGATTCACTGCGACGGTCAGCGCGTGAAAGCCAGTAAGGAAATTACTACCGGCCTTTATTTAACCATCCGTCAGGATCTGGATGAAAAAACTGTCCTGGTAACCGGGTTATCGGAACAGCGACGCGGCGCACCGGAAGCGGCACTCTTGTACCAGGAAACCGAAGAAAGTCGCACGCAACGTGAAGAACGCGCCGCGCAACGCAAGGCGGGCATGGGCAGCTACATCATCAGCGACCATCGCCCCAACAAAAAGGAACGTCGGCAAATCCACCGCTTTGAACGTAAACATCTGGATGATTGATACCTATGAAAACCCATCGCCATTTATTTGCTGCACTGGGATTGTTCAGTGCGCTGTTTGCTTCCATGCCCCACGCAGAGGTGTATCGCTGGGTTGATGAAAACGGCAAGACGCACTACAGCGACAAAAAGCCTAAGACAGAGGCGGAAGATATTACCCAGGCGATAAAAAAACAAAATATCGACACCAGCATCGAAGAGCAACGCAAGCTACAGGACATTTTTCGCCCCGAAAATGAAGCGGATCGTGAATATTACCGCCAGCAGCAATTGAAAAACCAGCCGACGCCCGAAGATATACAGCACTGCAATAATCTTCGTCATTACCTGAACAAGATAGACGGTAGAGTGCAATTTATTGACGAAGACGGTAAAGCGGTTCCGGTAACCGAGAAACAGCGCCAACAACGTGTTGAAGAGGTACAACGCTACCTGGCCCAGCACTGCAACTGAGTCCCTTTAATCGAATGATCTCCAGCGCACCTGATGGTGCCACAATTCTTTTTTAATGGTTTATACAATGACACCCAGCAATGATTTACTGCACCGTTTTATGTTTGATGAATACGATATTCGCGGCGAGATTGTCACCCTCGGCGACAGTTATCGCGAAGTCATGCAGAACAATCCTTACGCCACCAGCGTTAAACATTTACTGGGCGAATTCCTCGCGGCGGCCAGTTTGCTTTCCAGCACCCTGAAGTTCGATGGCATGATCATCCTGCAAGCGCGCGGCAACGGTCCTATCAGCACCATCATGGCGGAATGTAGCAATCATAAAAATTTGCGCGGCATTGTGCGGCTTAATCCGGATATTGAATTAACCGAAGCACAGCAGCAGTCAGCGGACATGCAGACCCTGCTCGGCGAAGGTGTACTGGCCATTACCATTGAGCCGAAACGCGGTGAACGTTATCAAGGCATAGTCCCCATGGACAGCGCGAGATTAGCGGGTTGCCTGGAACATTATTTTCATCAGTCCGAGCAATTGGCAACGCGTTTGTGGTTTGCCGCTGACGGCGCCCATGCGAGTGGCCTGCTGCTGCAAGCGCTGCCTCGCCAGGTCAACACCAGCCAGGAAGATAACGAAGATCAGTGGGAAACCTTATCAGCCTTAGCCGACACTTTATCCGACGATGAGCTGCTGAACCTCGATCACGAAACCTTGCTGTATCGTTTGTTCCATGAGCATCAGGTGCGCCTGTTTGATCCCAGCGCATTAACCTTTTCCTGCAGCTGTTCCCGTGAGCGAACCGGCAACGCACTGGTGTCTATCGGGCGGGATGAAGTGGAAAAATTATTGGTAGAGAATGGCCACATCGACGTGGATTGCCAGTTCTGCAACCAGCATTACCATTTTGACGCGGCGGCGGTTCGTGCGTTGTTTGGGGATACCACATTGCATTAAGCGTTAACGCACCTGGCGCGCCTTGAATTTTTTTCCTTTCAGTTTTCCCTGCTGCAAATGTTGCAGGGCTTTTTTTGCCACCCTTGCGTTAACGGCAACGTAAGCGCAAAAATCAAAGATATCAATCTTGCCGATAGTGTCACCGGACAAACCGGCGTCTTTGGTTAACGCGCCGAGTATGTCGCCGGGGCGCAATTTTTCCTTGCGCCCGCCGTCGATGCACAGCGTTACCATCTGCGGCTGCAATTCCGCTGGATCGCGGGAGGTAACCGGCAAACTTTCCAGCGTCAGGGTTTGCTGCAGATAATCTTCCACACGATTCAGGCGCGGCACTTCATTGGGTGCAATCAGGCTCAATGCCAAACCCGTTGCGCCGGCACGACCGGTGCGACCGATACGATGTACATGCACCTCCGGGTCGCGCGATAGATCATAATTAATGACCGCATCCAGTCCCTTGATATCCAGCCCGCGCGCGGCCACGTCAGTGGCGACCAACACGGAACAACTCTTGTTAGCAAAACGCACCAGGGTTTGGTCGCGGTCACGCTGCTCCAGATCGCCATGCAAGGCCAGGGCGCTGATACCTGCCGCGCGCAAATCGGTGCAGACTTCATCGCATTGCTGTTTGGTGTTGCAAAAGATAATCGACGCTTGCGGCTGGAAATGCGCCAGTAATGTTTTTATGGCGGCGTGCTTGTGTTGCCCGTCCTGCAATTCATAAAAATGTTGTTCAATCTGTTGTTCGCTGTGCGACGCATCCACGGTGACAGATAACGGATCCTGTTGGCAATGCGCGCTGATTTTTTGAATCGCTTCGGGGTAGGTCGCCGAGAATAATAAGGTTTGCCGTTGCAGCGGGCAGGCCTGAAGCACCGTTTCCAGGGCGTCCGCAAAACCCATCTCCAGCATGCGGTCTGCTTCATCCAGCACCAGTTGCTGCAAGTGTTGCAGCGATAAAGAGCCTTTACCCAGATGATCCACAATGCGCCCCGGTGTACCGACCACGATATGCGCCCCGCGCTCCAATGAACCGAGTTGCGGGCCGATAGAAACACCACCGCACAGTGTCAACACTTTTACGTTGTGGGTAAACCGCGCGAGCCGCCGGATTTCCTTGGCCACCTGGTCCGCCAATTCCCGTGTGGGGCAGAGCACCAACGCCTGGGTTGCAAATTGTTTAACATCCAGCTTATTCAATAAACCAATCGCAAACGCGGCCGTTTTACCGCTGCCGGTTTTGGCCTTGGCAATAATGTCCCGACCCGCCAGGATCACCGGCAAGGACTGCGCCTGGATCGGCGTCATGGTGTGGTAGCCGAGCGATGCAAGATTTTCAAGCATGGCCGGCGCGAGGGGCAAGGTGGAAAAAGCAGT
>CAMLOU010000077.1 GCA_946481735.1 uncultured Cellvibrio sp. | reverse complement strand
TTGATAGAAGTGGGTGACTACGGTTTACAAAAAGCCGAACAGGCCACACGCAAATTGGTCGCGCGGGAAAATCGCCCCACCGCGATCTTCGCATTCAGCGATGAAATGGCGATGAGCTGCCTGGCTACCTTGCATAACCTCGGCTACAAAATTCCGCAGGATTTTTCGGTGATGGGCTTCGACAACATCTCTTACGCCCAATACTGCTGTCCCGCCCTCACCACTATCGCCCAGCCCATGACGGAAATCGGCATTGCCTGTATGGAATTACTACTGCCCCAGTTAAACGGCGAGCCGATGCAGGAATGCAATAAAATACTGCCGCACAAGTTGATTGTGCGGAATAGTACGGGTGCATTGGGTGGTTAAGTTCGTTATGTAGTGGGCACAAAACTCGTATCAACCACCTTACTCAATACCTGCTCACTACCATTCACCAACACATGGGCCGTGCAGTTCATGCAGGGGTCAAAGCTCTGTATTGTGCGTTGGATATCAATTGCAGCAAAGTCATCGACAGTGCGAAAACCGGTTTCTAATATCGGCGTATTCAACAGCGCTTTTTCCATTGGCCCCGGCGTGCGGGCGGGTGTGGTGGTGCCGGCGTTGATGCGTGAAGGGATGGCGATCTGGTAATTCTCAATCTGCTGGTTATTGATTACCGCCCAATGCGCGAGGAAGCCGCGGCTAGCGCCCCAAAAACCCACACCGAGTTGTTTAGTCTGTGTTTCATGTATGTTTGCATCGTCTGCGGTGTGGGTTTTTGTTTCGCCGGCGGCGAGCAAGCGGCAAGCGTTGTCAATATTTTCCTGTGTGACGGCCAGATTAAACGCAAGTGCATAGGCGCGCGCCCGATTGCGTGCGAAGGTATTCCAGATGTCTGGAATATGCCATTCAAGTTCGAGGGCCTGTTTGGCAGAACCATTCAGCAGGAAATTCAGACTGGAGCCCGTAGCGTGGAGGTAAGGACTCCTGGGAATTTTTTGCGCAGCGGCGGTGAGGTAGAGGCGCGCATAAGCGCCGACTTCAAAGTTGTGTCCGCGCCAGGTCAGGCTTGATCCCCAGCTATAAGCGTTTGCATTGGTATTTTTGATGGATTGGGTTTTTTTATTCCAGGGGTGACGCTCACTGATGGCGTTACCCAATGGGTCTTGCTTGATCAGGTTAGCAGCGGGGATGTTTGTGCGGGTTTGAAAGGAATAATCCAGACTCTCTTCCATTCCGGCATTCAATTGGCTCAGTGAAATACAGGCGAGTTTACCGTTGATAACTGCTGCAGGTGTGGACCAACGATATTGCCCCCAGATATCGCACGTTTGGTAGCGGCCATCATAGTGGTCTGGATGATCCCATTGACCAAAGTCCAGCAGCGAGGCATCGCTGCGTCCCAGGTCTTCGTAGCGCGGGTTGGCTGCTAACATAAAATCAAAAATATCATCCCAGATAGCGGCCGCCTTTTGACTGTATTCCATGAAGGGTTGCAATAGTTTACTGAACTCGGCGAGTTTATGTGCATCGGCGGTGATACTGACCCCGCCGGGAATAATGGATTCAGAGTGGGGATATTTTCCGCCCAGTAGAACGTAAGCCTGGCGGGCCAGAGACACCATCTGTAATGCTTCCCGGTAAAGTGATCCCGTACCCTTGTTCAATTCAACCATGATGTCGCTGATGCGTGAAAAGCCATGCAAGTGCACAAACTGACTCTTGCTTTGTTGCGCCCTGGTCCAGATATCCGGGTTGGTTTTTTCAATAACGGCCTGGGAATAATCCGGCCCCGCCAGTACAAATAAATGCATACAGTTGTCGCTCAGGTATTGGCAACTGAGCAGTAAATTTCGCAGCACAATCCCGAAGGGCGGCGGTTTTATACCTAGCGCCATTTCAAGGCAAAGCGCAGACGCGGTGGCGTGTACCCCGCCACAAATACCCGAGGCGGTGGCGCTGACCAGCCCGACTTTATCGAGTGCGCGCCCCGGTAGTAAGGATTCGTAACCGCGAAAAAAAGTTGCTGCGGATGCGGCCTCCACGATACTTTTATTATCCAGATCCACACGGCAATTTACCGCCAAACCACCTTCCAGGCGGCTCATCGGATCAGCGCTGTGTAAAAGGCTGGCAAGGTGTTGTCGCTTTACCAGCTCTTGCATGCCGGGGCTCAGCCGCGGTGCGTGAGCATCCCGCTGTTGTTGCTTGGTGGTATTGATGAGTGCAGCTAATTCCAGTTCCATTGCGTGCTCCGTATGTCAGGCTTCTGCGGTTAAGTGTGCTTCTTCAACTTCCCAATCCGGTGCGGCGATATGGCCGTACCAGGCTTTCTCCGGTGCATCACCATAAAGCGCGTTCCTGACCTTGATCCAGATCTGATTGCCCCAGTCGTAATGCCAGTACAGGATAGGGTCGTTGAGAAAACCTTCGCTGCGTAGCGCCCAATCCATCAGGCGGCGATTCCACAAGCGTTCATCGTCGTCGGCGATAAGTCCCTGTTGCCATTGTTTTTCAAAATAATCCGTCGTGCTCGCGTCAATAATTTCTTCAAAACGGGTGCCCATGTTCATCCAGTGGCCGGTGCTTTTCTGGCGTAAGGTGACATCGATCGAGGCGCCGGTAATATGAATCGGAAAGGTACGGGCATCTTGCGGATTAAAATTGCGCGGATCGCGCACGTAGCCCAAGGCATATTGTCGCCATATAGCTTCATCGCCATGGGGAAGTTCGCGACGACCACGTTCGTAAAAAAACGTCCATAAGCCCCGTTGGCATTCGATGGGGCGATAAGCATCCAGTATCAACAGTTCAGCATTGTAGGGGGCGAGTAACTGATTGGCGCGCGCCAGTTTTTCAGCAATGGTTTTTCTCAGCCAGCCTTCCTGGCGCGAGCCCTGGATTGGCTTTTTATAAGGTGGATTGCTGCCGTCGGTAATAGCGTGCCATGACAAAAAAGGCAAATCATAATGCTTCAGGTTGACCAATGGTTCCTGGTAGAACGGCGATTGTTCATCAATCGGGATGTGAAAATGCGGTGCGCGAATCAGTTGCAAATCGACTAATGGAATCGTGTGGTCAATGTCATACATACCTGGTCGTCCTTTAGGTTATGAAGCGTCGAATATTTCGCTGGCATTGGCCAGCACTCGCATCTTGTCAGCGAAAAGCGGACCGCTGTAGCGTCGCTCCAGTCGTGCCAGTGAATGAATTTTCCGGCGCGTTGGTTGATCGATGGCATTGATGAGATAACGGAAATTTTCCGCTGTTTCGTTGAACAATCGGCCGAGGCAGCGTGCGGTGGGTGATGTCTGCGGGTCGCACAACAAGCGCCCAAATGCATCGAGCGATTGCCATTGGCTGCTGTTGATCTGGTATTCAATATCGGGATAGCGATGGGCCAGGGTTTTATCAACGGTAAAAATATATAACCAGATACAGTTACGCACCTGGAGCTGTTCAAACCGCGCTTGCATAAATTGTTGCTGCGTGCCGGTCACGTTGATGTCGTTGATAACGATCACCGATCTACGTTGGAACTGGGTTAACAGGCTTTTGCTGTCAATATGTTGTTGAACGCGTTGCCGTTCAGCGATGCGCTCTTGCAGATTATTCCTGCTGTAGTTGTTGTAGTGTTTGATGTCCTCTGCGGTGCGAATCTCTACTTGCTGTGGACTCAGGCGCGGTTCTACCAACGGAATATAACAACCCTGTTGTTGCAGCGTATCCTGAATCTGCCGTGCCATCAGGTTAGCCGCGGCAGGCAACTGATAAAACGCCGGGGCGGTCAGTATCCATTGGTCCTGTTGATAGCTGCTGTTTTGCAACACGTCGAGCGCGAGTTGGCTTAACGCTTGAGAAAAAAAATGCACGTGCGGTAAATAGCCAAGCTTCATACCGGGATAGTGGCGATAGCGCGGCTGGTCCAGCAACAAGGGCAGTGAATTGACATCTTCCAGTGAGTGGACGTGGCTTGTCCGGCTTGAGGATTGCGTAACTGATCTTTCCATTGGTGTGCGCGTCCGGGGCATTTTTTATCGCTGTTGTTATACACCGTCGTTGCCACACAGCGTTGGTGCGGCACGACGGTTATCAATTACCGCTAGCGGAGATCAAAGGCCGAGCTTTTAATCATCTTCCTATTAACCGCTTGTTTTTGCGCTGCAGGCAAGGCACTGGAAGGCACGGCATCCAACTCCTTACCTTTTCCGCCCACGCCGTTTGCCAGGAAGCTGAAGTCGCGCCCAAGTTGCTGCGCGGCGCCATGGCAGCCCTGACAACCACCCATGCTGAATTGTGCTGCCGGGACGGGTTGGTTTTGTTGCACATTGAGTGACACGTTGTTGTAAGTGGTCGGCGGTGTTGAAGTATTGAGTTTTGGGTCGGGATAAACACATGTTGTGTTGCCTATGTCGCCACGACAATTTACAAAATATTGTTGGCTCTTATCCTGTATGCCCTGCACAGGCACGCCGCCATTTAGCAAAATGCCGGTGAATAATTGAATGCCGGGTTGGCTACTTTCCACCACGATATTTGCGAGAAAGTAGTTGCTCGCAGTTGAGTCGCTGGTGGGAACCGCCTGTACACCTTTGAGGCGATAATTGGCCCAGATATTATCCTGGTCCAGGCTTTTTATCAGCGCGTTCACCTGGTTGTTCACGTCGTTAACTTCTTTGATGATCGTGTTTGGTTGCACTACCGTCGTGTAGTCTTGCGAGATGGCGCCGGCATCGGGTAAGTCGTAAGTGGTTTGTTTATTTTGCTGTGCCGGTTGGCCGGGCGCATTGATTGAATAGGCTCCCGTTGCGGTAGCCGTGTGCGGATCATCGCTCGGCGTCTGGTAAGACAAGTTGTTGTAAGTAGTCTTGTAAGCCGGGTCGGTAATCGTGTTATTGCTATCGCGGGTTACCGCATCCACGTGTTCAAAGGTGGTAAAGATAAACTCCTGATAGTTGGCGGTCTTTTGGATGATGTGCAGGGCGATCAACGCGAAGGTATCGGTATGAATCGTTGGTACACCACTGGCATCTACGATGTAATAGGTTGCGCTGGCCTGGTGATAGTTTTGGGGATTGGAATTTTTTATATCCTTAACCCGGCGCCAGGCTGATTTCACTTCTACAACGCCGTCAGGAAAATCCCAGGACACCGATGAACTGGGCGCTTTGCGTGCGGGGTCAAGCGCGTAGCGTGCTTCAATTTCATTAACCTTGGCCATAAATAACACCGGGAATTCCGGCGCATAGGAATTCTGATAGTAGAGGAAGTTTTGGCTGATCTGGTTGGTTTCATCCAGGTAAACATAATTTTGACCTGACACAGTTAACGGTACCGTCTTATCACTGTTGTCCGTGTAAAAGGTGTAATACACCGGCAGCTGCTGAATAGGTGAGGGCGGTTTTTGACTGGTGTAAAACGGAAAGGCTTCGGTGCGGTGATAAAAACTTTCGAAAACCAGGGGATTATCAACGCCGGGTGATGTGCCGGTATCAATAAAATTATTCTTGCCATTACCCACAGCGCGTCCCTTACCGCTGCTGAGTGTGGCGCTGGTTTGTTGTGTTGCGGCAATAAACAAGCGCCAGGCGTAGTTGGCAAACTGGGTCTGGTTCGCGCCACTCACCAGGTCGGCAGGAAAATCTGTGACCGGTTTGGTCAGGTCATCTTTGGTAATGCTGCCGCCGTTATCCGGTGTGGCAGAAAAAGCCGTGTGTGCGGCAAAAATTAATAGCAGTGCGCTGGTGATTTTAAGAAAAAAGGGTTGCGGTTGCATTGGATGAATCTCCATGAAAATGTCATTGATCGGCTGTTATCCACCTCAAGCCGTTGCTTTGTTCCACTCGTGGTTGTGAGGTATCTCGCCTTTGGCGAGAGGTGCAATCAGTTCAACGGAAAAGCTTTCATCCAGGGGCGCCACCCAAATACGGGATGAAAGATTCACTTTAAAGAGTTCAAATAACTTGTCGTCGTCTGCCCGGGTTTCGCTGTACACCCGGCGGTCAATCAATTGATAAAACTCAATGGGCACGAAGTCATCGCGCAATTTCACATGGGCGGTTTGTTGGCCATCGCTGACCCACCATTCAAATTTCATTTCACTGTTGCAGCGGTTCACGCAATTTTCGTTTTGCATAACGGTGAGGCAGTCGCGATCAGCACAGCCCGTCACATAATTGAGTGAATCGAGCACGCCTGGGCCGGGGTGACCGCTCACCACCACCAGGTTGTCGCGGCTCCATAATTGCTTTTGTGAGAGCGCCAGTGCTGCAACTTGCATCGCACGATAACCCACCGCCGTTCCCCACCAGAGCGAACGCTGGTGTTGTGCGGTGGCTTCCTGATAGTCGAGTGTGAGTAACTTGCCGTGGTCGAGTACACGGATAAGTAATCCTTCTGCAGGAAGATGATCAAGAGAGGAGATAGCGTTCATGAGAAGATCCTTTTTAATGTAATTTGAATTACTGGAAGATTTGGCAGTGCTAACAAATGCGTGGCAGTTGTTCGCCCACCAGCATGTCCACTATGCGTTTACCCCCAAAGCTGGTTTGCATATGAACGCGGCCGGCGCGACCTTCGGCCAATACTGAACCAATGTCGGCGGCGTCCTGGCCGAGTGGGTGCGCGCGCATGGCTGCCAGGGCAGCAGCAGTTTCCGCTTCGGGCACCACGGCAACCAGTTTGCCTTCGTTGGCGAGATATAGCGGATCAAGCCCGAGTATTTCGCAGAAGCCTTTGATCTCAGTGCGAATCGGTGTACGCGCTTCATGAATTTCAATCGCGCAGCGCGAGGTCTCGGCAATTTCGTTAAGCACTGATGCAATGCCCCCGCGCGTCGCGTCGCGAATAAAGCGCGTATTGGGCGCCGCGCGCAGCAAACTTTGAATCAAGGTATGTAAGGGCGCGCAATCACTTTCTATGGGGCAGGAGAGTTGCATATCACCGCGCGCGTTGAGGATCGCGGCACCGTGATCTCCTAAAAAGCCGTTCACCAGAATGTGATCGCCGGGGCGGGCTTGATGTGCACCCAATTGATAGTCTTTGTGGATGACACCTACACCGGCGGTATTGATAAAAATTTTATCGCAACTACCGCGTTCGACCACCTTGGTATCGCCGGTCACAATGTGTACACCCGCCGCTCTGGCGGTAGCGGCCATGGACGCGACAATCTGGCGCAGTGTGTCAACCTGCATGCCTTCTTCGATAATCATGGCGCAGGTTAGATACAAGGGTGTGGCACCGCCCACGGCCAGGTCATTGACCGTGCCGCAGATCGCCAACTTGCCAATGTCACCGCCGGGAAAAAATAATGGATCAATCACGTAGGAATCGGTGGTCATTGCCAGACGGTCGCCGTAGCTCGCCAGATCTTCCAGAGAAAAGCGTGCCTGGTCTTCCAGTGTATTTAACGCGGGGTTGCTGAATGCATCGATAAAGACATCATCGATTAAATCGCGCATGGCTTTACCACCGCCGCCGTGAGCCAGCGTAATAACATGACTGACTAGCTTTCCCTGGCGAATCCGGGATGTTGGTGTGTTTTCGTCAGTCGGTTTTTTTTCTGCGATATTCATGCTCTGAGTTCCTCAATGTCATCTTCCATTTGTACCGCATCAATGCGATCACCGCCGTACAGGTAATAGGCTGCGCAGGCGCCTTCGCTGGATACCATCAGTGCACCGACCGGGGTTTCCGGCGTGCAGGCTTTGCCGAATACTTTGCATTGCCAGGGTTTTATTGCCCCTTTCAACACTTCGCCACATTGGCAGGAGTCAGGGTCGGCAATCGTGACGGTTTGGGTGGAGAATTTTTTCTCGGCATCATAGGCGCTGTATTGTTTATTCAGCTGCACGCCGGAGTGATCAATGGAGCCCAGGCCGCGCCACTCAAAAAATTGGCGCAATTCAAACACCTTGCTGATTGCTTCCAGGGCCATCCTGTTGCCGTGTTCCGGTACGATGCGGTTGTATTGATTTTCCACTCGCGCTTCACCGGCTTGTAATTGCTTCAGGACCATCCACAGGGACTGCAAAATGTCGAGTGGCTCGAAGCCCGCCACCACCACCGGGCGATGGTATTGCTCGGCAATAAAACCGTAGGGCTGGTTGCCGATCACCATACTCACGTGACCCGGCCCGAGGAATCCGTCCAGTTGTAAATCCGGTGAATCAAGCACTGCCTTGATGGTGGGAATAATGGTGATGTGATTACAAAACAGTGAGAAATTGGTGATGCCTTCTGCTTCGGCCTGAAGCACGGTCAAGGCTGTGCTGGGCATGGTGGTTTCAAACCCCAGGCCGAAGAAGACGACTTCCTTATCCGGATTTTTCTTCGCAATGCTGAGTGCATCGATCGGGGAATACACCATGCGCACATCGGCACCGTCCGCCTTCGCTTCAAGCAAACTTTTTTTCGAGCCGGGTACGCGAATGGCGTCACCAAACGTGGTGAAGATGACATTGTCCTGTTCGGCAATCGCGACACAGTCGTCGACGCGGCCGCGCGGCAACACGCACACCGGGCAACCGGGGCCGTGAATCAACTCGATACTCGGTGGCAACATGTTTTCAATGCCGTAACGAAAGATGGAGTGGGTATGGCCACCGCAGACCTCCATAATATAGGTCGGCCGTTGTTGGTTATCCGCCAGCGCGTCAGCAATCTCGATAATATTGCCAAGCAGAACTTTTGCTTTGTGTGGATCGCGAAATTCATCAACGTATTTCATCGCCGGTCTCCTTTGGATTTATCTTTCCGCGCGTATCAGCCAGTAAGGTATGCACCAGATCCCACAGCACGTGGTAGATAGCTACATGGCATTCCTGTACACGGTGAATGCTGGTGGAATCCACAATCAGGCAATGGTCCAGTTGCAGTTTGGCCATTTCGCCGCCGTTGCCACCGGTCAGCGCAATGGTGGTTGCCCCTATCTTTTGTGCCTGCTTCAGTGCCCGTAACAGATTCTCAGAATTACCGCTGGTGGAGACGGCAATCAGCGCATCATTTTCTTTAACCAGGTTTGCGACCTGTCGGGCATACACATGCTGATAGCCCACGTCGTTAGCGATGGCTGTCATCACGGTTTTGTCGCAACTTAAATCGTAGGCGGGCAGGGCTGGTCGTCCTGTCGTGACCGGGTGTAAAAATTCCACGGCGATGTGCGCGGCATCGGAGCTGGAGCCGCCGTTACCCATGGTGAAGAGTTGCCCCTTGCGGTTGTAAACCCCGGCGATTGCCTGGGCGCACTTCACCATGGCCTGCGCGTGGGAACTGAAAAATGCTGTCACGACGCGCTGGTGTTCGGCGATTTTCTTGTCAAGGGAATCCAGCAGTGCATGGTTCAACACGGCGGTGTCGGATGGTGTGTTATTGAGGAACGGATAAAGCGCCTGCAAGCTGGCGTTATTGTCGGAATGATTCATCAGGATTCTCCCTCCTGAATTGCGGCCATCTCTTCCTGCATATTGCCCAGTTCCGTGAGCACCGCGAGCGTTGCCTGCGCTTCGGCTTCGTTGATAACACTCATGGCGAAGCCGACATGCACGAGCACCCAATTGTCGAGATATTGCTGGAGGTCCGTATTCGGTTCGGCAATGCAACTGAGATTAACCGCCCGCTGGATACCGCCGACATCGACAATGCCGACCTGTTGTTCCGCGTCAATAATGCTGACGATCTTGCCTGGTATTCCTAAGCACATAGTTCTTCCCCTGCTGGTTAACTCAGATTATTGTTAAAGCATCTTTGCTGCTGCGATGACTGCTTGTCCCAATGCGATGCCGCCATCGTTTGTTGGGATATGGGTATGCGTAATGCAGCGCAGCTGTTGTTTTTCCAATGCGTTTTCAAGCCCCTGCAACAGGATCGCATTCTGGAAACACCCACCCGACAAGGCGACGTCGGCAAAATGAAACTCTTTATGTAATTGCTGGATAAGGTGCGCAATGCTGTCAATTAATCCGCGATGGAAGCGTGCAGCAATAACGTCGATGGATTGCTTTTTCTGAAGGTCATTCAAGAGTGCCGGCCAAAGGCTGGCGGTATTGAGCTGGAGTAAACGATGACCTTGCGCATTGTTTATTTGCTCCAGGCGTAAACGATAAGGACGATCAACCATGTTATTGAGCACGGCGTCAGCGTCCGTCATCATCTCTAATTCGATAGCGGCCTGGCCTTCAAAATGCACCTGTTCTGCACACAGGCCGAGCGCGCCGGCCACGGCGTCAAACAGGCGCCCCATGGAACTGCTCAATGGACTGTTGATCTGTTGTGCGAGCATGGTGTGCAACGTGGGTAAAGGTTTCCCTGCAAAAAAAGCGGCAAGGGGTGTATCGCCATACAAGGTCACAAACGTATCCCAACTCATGCTGTTGCAGATCTGCGCATAAGTATTGCGCCAGGGCTGTTTGATGGCTTGCGCTGCTCCGGGCATGGCCACGGGTTTAAGCAAAGCCAGGCGGCGATAATCGCGGTAAGTTGCCAACAAAAATTCGCCACCCCACAGCTCGTTTTCATCACCTAATCCCAGTCCGTCCAGAGCAATGCCCAGGACCGGCGGATGATCAAGGGATAAATTATTTTCAGCCATGGCACTGGCAATATGGGCGTGATGATGTTGAACCTTTATGAGATTCAGCCGTTGCTGATGGGCGTCACGCTGCGCGAATTTGCTGGAAAGATATTCCGGGTGTTTGTCGGCCACCAGGTGCTGCGGATTACCAGAAAATATTTGCCGATACAATTGCAAATTTTTCTCAAAGTCAGCAGCCGTTTCTACCTCTTCAAGGTCGCCTTGATGCTGTGACAGGATCGCCGCGCCCTGTTTAACCAAGCAGAAGGTTGACTTCAGTTCTGCGCCGTAGGCGATGATATTTTCGGCGCGCTCAAACCCGGCCGGTAAACTGATGGAACGAGGGGCGTAGCCGCGCGCGCGGCGCAGGACCCTGACGTTATTGCCCACGCACCGCACGACAGAATCATCAATACGATTGGCGATGTCCCGGTTGTGATAAACCATCAGGTCGGCAATATGGCCAAGTTTTTCCAGGGCTTCCTGGTTATCAATAATCTGCGGTTCACCGGAGACATTACCGCTGGTCATTACCAGCGGACGATTAAACGCCCGGCACAGCAAATGATGCAGCGGCGTATATGGCAACATAAAGCCCAATAAATCGGTTCCCGGCGCAATAGCGGATGCGAGCGTGTCCGGGCAGTGTGACGTTACATGTCTTCGCAGCAGCACAATCGGTGCTGCACTACTGCACAACGCGGCTTGCTCTGCTTCAGAAATCTTGCAGTAATTGCGAATGTTTTCGAGATCGCTGCACATAAGTGCAAAGGGTTTGGCATAACGTTGTTTGCGTTCGCGCAAGCGCTGTACGGCCAGATGATTGGTGGCATCGCAACATAAATGAAATCCACCCAAACCTTTAATGGCGACAATCTTGCCCGCTTCAAGCGAGTCAGCGAGGTGGTTCAGGATGTGCTGTGTCTGTTCGCGGGGATCACCGGAAAGTGTAAAGGACGCTTCAGAAAAATGATGGAGTAATAATGTTGGGCCGCACTCATGGCAGGCAACGGGTTGCGCATGAAAACGTCGATCCAGTGGATTACGGTATTCCGCTTCGCAGGCTGCACACAAGCTGAAAGGTTCCATTGTGGTATGGCGACGGTCGTAAGGAATACCCTGGACAATGGACAAACGCGGGCCGCAGTGCGTGCAGTTGGTAAAGGGGTATAGATAGCGACGTTCAGCCGGATTCAGGATTTCTTCCAGGCACGCGTTGCAGGTGGCGGCATCCGCTGATATCTCTGTGCGCCCCTGGGATGTGCCGGACTGGCTGATGCAAAAATTTTTATAAGACCATTGCGCGGCTGTTGTGCTGCTTTCAATTGAATCAATTCGTGCGAGGGGCGGCGGTTCTTTTTCAAGACGTTGTAAAAAATTGCGGATGTCTTCCTGAATTCCAGTCAACCGAATAAGTACGCCATCAGTATCATTAAATACTTCGCCTTTGAGTCGATGCTCAAGTGCCAGTCGATAGACTGTCGGGCGGAAGCCCACTCCCTGAACAGTACCTCTGACTCTGACTTCACGGTTTTCCAGTGCGATATTTACCACAACTGGTCACCTCCTTGGTATAGGCAATAGGGCCATCCGCCTTACATCAGAATACTGGCAGAAATGAAGATGCGCGTTAACAGGACAGGCAAGGTTTTCCCGTTATCTTTATCAGAATACGTGTTTCTGATGTGGCCGTTGGTATAAACCTTGAACGTAACGGCCGAGGTGTAAAAATTACTATAGTCACCAACAGATAGAAATTACAGAGAATTACCTGAAATTTTTTTTATTAATTTTTTTATCCGTGTATGTGATGAATTCTTATCATTTTTTCAAATGGTACGGTTAATAGCATGATTTTTTGTTTATTAAAAATGTAGTGAATTCCGCCAGCAAATGATCTCGCAACTTTATATATGCGAAACCGCAGAATAATAATTCTGGCGACAAATATTACAGGGGATTACACCGACTGGTGATTGGAAAAAAAACCGCTACAGTTGTACAGGAATGTGAGTGGTATCCGTAACGATATATCCATACAGACAAATACCCACGGAGGGTAATCATGCCAAGAACACGCCTTTTGTTGTGCATTATTTTTTTTGCAACCGCAGTTCAAGCCCAGCCCCAATCCCAGATAAAACAGCTTGGCTATGTCGATGCCGCCTGTTCAATTTCACCCAAAGAGTTCAACTCCTGGTTTGTGAACGGATCGATCAGTAAAAACGGTCTCGTGGGTTTTGCTGATAGTGTGAATTTTCCAACTGACAATACCAAATGCGATTTTTACAAGTGGGCACACCAGATGTTTTTATGGATTACGTCCCCGGTAAATGGCGGAATTTTGTTGGATACCGCCACCTTTTACGATATGTATACCGATGGTGTTGATGCCTCCACGGGCGATACGATTTATCGTTATGTGTCCAACAGCCCGGATACTGTGAATAAAGGTTTTGCCTTACGTGATACAAAACCGCAAGCGATCCAGCCGGGCGGGCAGGCTGGCGGCGGCGATACCTTGCTCTCGCTCAATGGTTCGCTAGTGTATTTTGCTGTTCATGCCAACGATGTTTATGCCTGGTTTAATACCGCACTCACAAACAAAAAATTACCTGCCACCACACCCTTCCCAACAACACAAGCAGAGCTGAATGCGGTGCTCAGTTACGCGAATAGTCAAGGCGCGAAAATCGGAGATGGCAATGCACTGACAATGGAACTGAAAACCGCTTGGATCGATGCAGCCACCGTGAGTAATGCTGCAGACTATGTCACTATCGTGGCGATGGTTCCGAATTACGTTAAAACCAGTGATACCCAATGGACAATCAGTACCACAGCACCCACCGTACAAAAAACGCTAGCCCTCGTCGGTGTCCATGTGGTTGGTCCCGTGCAGGGGCATCCGGAGATGGTGTGGGCGACGTTTGAACATCGCAGCAATGCGCCGGACAACACCTTCTATTTCAATGACCTGCTCGGCAAAACCCAATCGGTGCCCTACAACTCCACCGGTCAGTGGAACTTTATGGCAAGCGGCGGCAGCCAGACCGGTGCACTGGTGGCGCAGATGACCGTGGACTCGACCACCGGCAATATCAATGCGACCCCGGGAAATAAAATCCAGGCTAACAACGTCTACCGTGTTAACCCCTGGGGTAACGCACCCACCCAGGATTCTGCGGAAAATAACAGTGAATTGATTTCGCTGAACCTGGACATCCTCGTGATGCTGGGCCTGGTGGGCGATGTGCGCAGCAATTATTTCCAGGTGGGTGCCGTGTGGACGAAGGACGGCTCTATTCCGTCCGGCCCGACTGATGCAGAATTAATCGGTTCGCTGCTGTTGGCCAACTCCACGATGGAAACCTATCACCAACAGGGAACTGCAACATCAGACCAGGGTTGCTTTGGCTGTCATTCCGCGTCAACCAGCACCGGCACCAGCCATGTGTTCAGCCTGACCAACATTCCGTTGGTATCGACCGGCTCAACAGCCAAGAAAAAATAAAACGAGCACTCAAGAGGAAACAGACGGCACCATGGAGGGTGCCGATGTGTTAATCGGCCAGCGTATCCAGATAATCCATGGCGGCCTCATAGGCGCTGCCATCCAGTCTCCGGCCATCGTAGATCCCGTTAAAAAATGTCAGGCATAAATTAGCGGCGTTGATCGGCAGCTTGTCCCGTTTTAAATAGGTGTCCAGAAAGGAGCGATTATTCTGTTTGGCAGCATCCAGCAAGATAGGGCTTAACATGCCTACGTCGCGCAACAGGGGTTGTTTCAGCATCTTGTGGATTTGCGTTAAAAAAATGGTACCAAAGGCGCTGTGGGACAATTGCTTCCACTCATTGATGACCTGGTTGCAAGCATAACGATAAAAATCGAGGAATTCATTGCCGCGGTCCATCACAATGACGGCATTGTTGACCCGCTCAGAGACAATAATTTTCTCTCCTTCTTGATGGACCCAATGCTCCTGGCAAAACAGAAATTTACAGGCAGGAAGTTCAGACAAAAAATGGGTGGGATTATTGATATACACATCCGCATCAATCCAGATCACCCGATCATAGGTATCCAGTAGTTCCTTGGCCAATTCCAGGCGTGCCACATCGGACACCAGATGACGCTGATTGCCAACCGCCGACCGTAACCGGGCGGGCGCATAATTAAAAAACTCGTCATCATAAAAGTGGTAGGCAAAGCCCCGCAGCTTCGCCCAGCCGGACACAGTCGCAAGACATCGCGCCACCCAGTCGGGTACGTCGGTGGTGCGAAATGATTGATACACCGCAGTCTTCATGAAAATCGGCTCCATTGCATTGGCAGGATTGCGGAGCTGTTACTCCGCACGGCCGCAATAGTAGCTGATTAACCATGGAATTACCTAGACTCCAAGGGCACGCCAAAAACTGCTGGGTCAGGGGTAAATGATGCTAATACTCACTTCGCCGGACTCCGGTAACTCCATTTGCGCGGCTTTAAAAGACGGTGGGCCAAACCTGACTTTGGCACCGGAAGAAAATCCAACGCCTTCTGCTGGAATAATCCTGGTCCAGTTTTTTGTCATGGTGCCACTTTTATCTTCGTCGTGATGGAGTTTCAATGCAAACTTTCCATCGGGTACCTGGATGTTGATCTGGTGTTGAGATTCCAGCGGAGTAATATGGTACTTCTTGATGGCTTTTTGATGATCTTTGGGGAATCCTTCTTCTTGAAATACCATTACAACAAGTTCACCCGGACGATTAAGATCGATGCCGGTAATATTAAGTGTTAATGCATTCCAGTTCATAACCTCTAACTCTTCCGCCACTACTGATATAGATTGAATTAATAGCAAAGCAAACAAAAAATATTTCATCATTATTACACTTGTAAAATTAATAGGAAGCAAGCACTGCTACCGATGGTTTGCAATTAACTATTCGCTTTGTTATTTCTTTTGTAATAAAAATAACGCAGGTCGGTTGAGTTTATCTTTCCACACTTTATGTGTTTTTTGGTTTTCTGCTGTTCGTCACTATCGTCAGCCTTCACGTTGAATGGGGCGATTACCGCCACGGTAGAGCCTATAGAACTGAGCAAAAAATTACGCCTGTTGATGTGCATTTTCATGGTGTTCTCCCTGGAGTGTTTCGGTAACTAAGGTGGACTGTTCAGCAATGATTTGTTGTGCTGCCAGTGCGCCAGACAGTGCTGCTGCTCCGGCGTGCTCACCCGGTGGATAAACGCTGTGACCTGCATAAAATAAACCGGGTTCGCCACCTGAATTCGATGGTTTTTCATGCAGACAAATAAAAGGCATCACGCGGCTCGATAACCCATGTAGGGCGATAAAGTCATGTGGTGTAAGCATTCGGTTGTAAACAAGGTGCTCCCTTACTCCCGGCAATAACTTCTCTAACCGATCAAGTAAGTACTTGCTGTAGATAGTTCGCTCTCCGGCCTCAAGCTGATTGACGCCGCGCGGCAAGTAAAAATAGACATTAAGTGTGTAAGTATTGTCAGCGTTTGTGGCTAAATCGCTTTTGAAGACATGGAAGCCAAAACGCTCGGGCTGAATACCCTGATCCAGCTGTCCAAACCAGTGTGAAATATCCGGCTCCAGGTAAGTCAGTGTGTGGGTATTCTCCGGATAAACAAAATCACTTCTAATGGCCAAACATAACATAGACAGTGGTAATCCACGTTTGGTGTCGGCCGGATAGAGTGATTGTTGCTCGCGCGTGTCAACAATGTAATCTGCCTCCAGAACCTGTCGCTCACCATTACTCACTTCCGCATAGAAGAGATTTCCTTGTTTGCGGTGTTGTATGTAGCAGGTGTTAAGCAACAGGTTTCCACCTTGTTGTAAAAATACATCGACAATAGTATTAACCATGGCTTGTGGCCCGCCAGCGGGACAAGCCATGGTGGTGTAGCCGTAATTGTATTTTCCATCCAGCCCAAAGAAAGAGGTTTGTATATCGTGCGGCGCTACACCCATAAAATAGGCAATCAGTTTGCTGAGGTCATTGACTGTGCCGGCACTGGTCAACTGATTGGCAAACCGCTCCATGGATTGTGGTGCGCGATGGGGGAGTTGTTGAGCAATAATTCCGCCCAATAGCGAGAACACATTGCGCCATTCATTGCGCAATTGCCATAACATCTTCAGGTCCGGGGCCGAATTGAACCATTTGCCGCGATAAAAAACCGACGATTTTTTGTAGTTAAATGGAAAATTTACACCCAGTTCATTTAATAGTTTAACCAGCCCTTTACCGAAATCATTGCACGCAATGACGAATTCGCGATTGTCCAGGGTAAAGGTTCCGCACAGCCCGCCAGCTTGCGCGCGCCGATCAACCAACGTGACGTTTAAGCCGGCTTTTTGCAAACTGAGAGCACTAACCAAGCCAGCAAGGCCTGCGCCAATCACGATGGCTCTTTTTGAAGCATGCTGTTCCATTACTCAATCTCCACCGATACATCAAGGAAGGGGCTTCGCCACTGTTTGATAATTTTGCGCGCTGAGCGCAAAGCCAGTGCATGCATCGTCAGTGTTGGATTAACTGAACTCCCGGTTGGATAGAGGCAGCCACCAGCGACATATAAATTGCGCACGCCGTGAACTCGACAGAAACGGTCGGTGGCTGATGTTTTAGGATTGTTACCCATCCGCATGGTACCCATCGGATGACTTTCAAAAATCTCGGAAGTAAAGCTTTCATAGGCACCGGCGGCTTCAAAAACCTGCTTGATCTTTTCGCGCGCGTGATCAAATGCACGGAGGTCGTTTTCATGCCAGTCGTAATGGATAGTGGTGACCGGCATGCCCAATGCGTCGGTTTTTTTGCGATTAACACTGATGCGATTATCGTATACAGGCATTCCGTCAATGAACGTAATCAACACCATACTGTTGTTGTATTGCGTCATGCGTTGTTGCAGATCCAGCCCATGTATTTTGTGGAGTGGAAAGGCCGCGAGCGAACCCGCGCCGGCGCCATTGAGGGATAGCATCGAAAAACCGCCAATGTAATCTTTACGCTCCCGATTGACGCAGGTATCCAACGACATCACGTTACACATGCTATGGCCAACGTAAGTGCGATGATCATCGTTGGAAATTCCCATTCCCAAACATGTCGCATGGGAATAGAAGTTGCGCCCGATCTGGTCGTACCGGTTGCCAATACCATCAGGATGACGGCGGCTGGTAGATACCAGCAGTAAGCGAGGAATTTCAAACGGGTTGTTACAGAGAATAATAAAACGTGCCCGTGCCGAACTCTCAATTCCCGTATCAAGATTCGTATATCTGACCGAGCGTGCTTCGGTACCGCTTCTATCTGTCTCAATACGGGTTACCACGGAGCGGGTAACCAACTGCAGGCGGCCGGTGGCCAATGCGGGTTTAATCAACACTTCATCGGCTTGATATTTTGCATCAACACGGCAGCCGGAGCGGCAATAACCGCAATTCAAGCAGGCTGAGCGTCCCTGATAGGTTTGGGAATTGGTTGCGAGCCGCCCCGGACTGGAGCGCAGTCCAAGTTGATCAAAACCGCGCTGTATCGCGCGCGAGGCAGGATAAAGTGGAATAGGTGGGTTGGGCGGTAATGGTGTGGATAATTCGTCCCACCAGGTTGCACTACCGGAGACGCCCATTTGCTGTTCGGCGAGGGTGTAGTAAGGCTGAAGCATTTTTTTGCTAATCGGCCAGTCGGCAAGGTTGGCTCCCCGCACATTGCCAAACGTTGAGCGAAAACGGAAATCATGCGCAAACATCCGCAGTGCGGTTGCTGTCCAGGCAAGGGTTCCGCCCCCAACATGGGCGCCCAAATTGGGACCACCATCAAAAGCGTTGCCGGTAATTTCATAATCACTGTAATCCCATACCAGGCGGAAGGTTTCCAATTCATTTTCAACAAAATCGGTGCGATGGTTTTGGAAGAATCTGCCTTTTTCAATGCACAGCACATTCATTCCGGCCTTGGTCAGTTCATGGGCATAAACGGCCCCGGTTGCGCCAGCACCTACAACAATCGCGTCAAAATTTTCCATAGCAGTCATCTCAATTCCCCTGTACCGGATAGCCTTCAGTAGTTAATCCACCCGCATCGATGGTTGGGCCGGGTAGTCCTATAGCGCTGTAAACCGGCGACAAAGCGTAATAGTTGAGTGCGATTAGAATGCGAAAGGGCTCCCAGAAGGGTTTGAGATCGGTGTTCTCGGCCACGATGGCGGTAACAGTGGCAATGCCGGGTTGGTCGAGATGTTGGATGGGCTGCCCAAAGATGGACAGGGCAATATCATTGATGACATCCAGAGCATTGGCGGTTGCCTGAAAAACATCAGGCGCCCAGCTGCCTGCGATGTTGGCAAACATATCGGCAACTGGCAGCGCTGATGCTGGAGGAATGGCATCGGTCGCCGGGCATACACCATCGGCCAAGGCTTTGATAACAAGGTACTGTTGTTCAGTGAAGTTCATGATATTTCCTTGTGGCTATTCACGGTAAAGCGCCTTCCGAGGGGAGGAACCCGGTGGCGCGATCTTGTTTTGGTGCAGGAATCAGAGTGCTGATGCCAGGGTGTCCAGGGTGTACGTCATGTCTTCCCGTGTGTGCTCGCTGCTGATAAAGAAGCGCAGGCGCGCTTCACCTTGCGGCACTGAGGGATAAAACATGGGGTGCACGTTAATGCCGGCGCGGAAGAGTTGGTCGGCGACCTGAATGGTTTTCTCACTATCTCCGATGATGACCGGCACTATGGGTGTATCAGCACTGGGTCCAATATCGAGTTTGTGACCTAACGCTTGTTTCCGGAAATAGTTGGCATTCTCTTGTAGGCGCAGGACCGATTGGTTGCTTTGGTCGAGCAATTCCAGACTGGCGAGTGCTGCCGCTGCATTTGCTGGCGTGATACCGGCGGAATATACAAAGCCGGGCGTTGTGTATTTAAGGTAATCAATCAATGCTTGCTTGCCAGCAATGTAACCGCCATTGCTTGCCAAGGCTTTGCTCAATGTACCCATCCAGAAATCCACATCACTGGGTGAGACTTCTGCGTATTCGCTGATGCCGCGGCCGGTTGTGCCTACGGTGCCCAACGAATGGGCCTCGTCAACAAACAACAAGACCTGATATTGCTGGCGCAACCGTACAAAATCACGCAGCGGGGCGAGATCGCCATCCATGCTATAAGCGCCTTCTACCGCTACCAGAATTTTTTGATATTTATGCTGGTTTTCCGCAATTAACTGTTCGCAATGTTCAACATTATTATGTTTGAACGCGATGCGTCGGGCACCGGAGAGCAGGCACCCTTGCACCAGACTGTTGTGGCTCAGTTCATCGTAAAGAATCAAATCTTCAGTGTTAAAGAAGTGCCCGATGACGGTCACATTGGTGGCGTGGCCGCTGGCAAAAACCAGAGCGGATTCGGTACCGAGGAATCCGGCCAAAGCATTTTCCAGTTCGCGATGGACAGGTTTTTCGCCCGTGACCAAACGGCTTGCCGAAGGAGACGTGCCGTAAAGATCGATGGCATTCTTGGCTCGTTCATTCACCTTGGGATGGCCAGAGAATCCAAGGTAGTTGTAACCGGAAAAGCTGATCAACTGCTTTCCGTCAATAAGGGTATGGCGCCCGGTGGTACTGTCGTTACTGCGGAAGTAGGGATTTTCCACACCTGCCTGGGCAATGATGGCCTTATGCTGGTTAAACGCACGAATTTCCGGATACGAGGAAAAGTCGCGGATATCAAACTCGAGCCTGAAGGGTTTGCGTTGTAGGGGCTTTTGGCCTACGGATGCTGTGGTTCCCGCCTGGCGGGCTAACAGCGCCATGGCTTCAAGGCGGCGCTGTTCGCTGGTTTTAATGTTGGTAGTTTGCATGGTTTGTTCTCACAAATTTCCTTGTTGACGATAGTGGATTAGCTAACACATCTTTTCCGTGAGCTGATTGATCAATTGTTCGGTCAACTGGTCCAGTGACGGGCCGCTGAGCAACTCCATGGAAGTCACTTCGAGTCCATACTTAGTGCGCAGACCGCGCGAAAGCTCGACGCTCATAATCGAATCGATACCCAGATCACTAATGCTGCGGTCCTGTTTGATTTCGCTGAGTGGCACTTTGACGATGTGCGCCAATTCGGCCGACAGGATTTCCATCAGCCGCGCGAAGTAGTGTTCCTGATGCTCAAGTTCGCTTAACAGTGCGGCCAGGGCTGGCGGTATGTCTTGTTGCGCACGGGCTTTTTGCACCAGATTACTAAAGCGACTGGATACGGCACTTTTGGGTGACTCTTGCGCCCAGGTAGCCCAATCCACTCGGAACAAACCAATCTGGGCCGGTTCATTGTTGATGATGTAACCCAGCGCCTTTAGCACATCGGCAGTGAGCAAACCGGTTATGCCCTTCGCATCGAGGACCTTGGCCAGGTTTTCATCGCGGGCCACTACGCCAATTTCCTTTAGTACACCCAGGTTAATCGTTGTGGCAGGCAAACCGGCCGCCTGACGATAGGTGGCAAATCCATCGAGGAACGCATTGGCCGCTATATAGTTGGCCTGGCCAACGTTGCCAATCAGCGAGGAAATGGAAGAAATACAAATAAATTGGCGCAGTGGTAAATCGA
>CAMLOU010000076.1 GCA_946481735.1 uncultured Cellvibrio sp. | reverse complement strand
ACGCTGCGCTAATCCGACCTACTTGAAATACCGCATCCGTAGGTCGGATTAGCCGCAAGGCGTAATCCGACACTGGCTCTGATTTCACCGCGATACATCCCCAATGCCTCATAACCATTCCCCCTGTTCTTTTCCTCCCATTATTAAAAATCGTTCCCTCCGCCAACTGGCTCCCACCCACTAAACTCGTTAAAATCTCCAAGTCTTCATATTGTAAGACAATATTATCAATAATAACGCTAATAAAGGTGAATCTATGTCTGCACAACCTCTTGCTCGGGGCCTCACGCTCCTGCGCACCTTGCCTGTTATCTGTTTATTGCTGCTCAGTGGCGCTGTGTCGGCGCTGGAGCTGACCGGCCTGAAGAATTCCCACGACCCGGCCACGATCATCAAGGATGGCGATACCTACTTCCATTTCACCACCGGTAACGGTATCTGGTATTCCACATCCACCAACCTGGTTCACTGGACTGCCGGGCCCGCCACCGTGTTTGGCAGCGGCTGGCCTTCCTGGATCAACAATGCCGTCCCCGGTTTTGCGGGGCATTTCTGGGCGCCGGACATTATCCAGATGAACGGTTACTACTATCTTTACTACTCGGTCTCGACCTTCGGTTCCTCCACTTCGGCCATTGGTGTGGTGCGTACGGCGTCCCTGAAAAATCCCAGTTGGCAGGATTTGGGTGTGGTGGTGCAATCTTACGGCGGTTCCAGCGAGATCAATGCCATTGACCCGGCGCTGTTTCGCGACCACGACGGGCGGGTGTATATGTCTTACGGTTCGTTCTTTGGCGGGTTGGGTGTGGCGGAGATCAACCAGAGCACCGGCAAGTTGCTCGGCAGCGTAAATCATATCTACGGCGGCAATCACCAGAGCATTGAAGCCCCCTACATCACCCGCAATGGCGATTATTACTACCTGTTTATGAATCGTGGCAGCTGCTGCCAGGGCTCCAACAGCAGCTATTACATTACGGTGGCGCGCGCCAGCAACGTGTTTGGTCCCTACACTGGCGAGCGCACCGTGCTGGGTAACCAGAGCGGCAAATACAAAGGGCCGGGTCACATTGGCGTACTCAAGCAGGATGGTTGCCACTATGTATCCACCCACTACTACGACCTGGACGACAACGGCAACGCCAAGCTGGATATCCTGCGCATGACCTACTCCGGCGGTTGGCCCAGCCTGACGCGTAACTTCAGCTCGATCACCAGTTGTGGTGGTGTCAGCGATGGCGTGTACAGTTTCACCGCGCGTCATAGCAATCGCGCACTGGCCGTGGACAATGCCTCTACCGCCAACGGCGCTAACATCGAGCAATACGGTTATTCCGGTGCGAAAAACCAGCAGTGGTATGTAATCAGCCAGGGCACCGGCTACTACAGCCTGATCAACGTCAACAGCCTGAAAAGTGTGGACGTATGGGAAGTATCCACGGCGCCCGGTGCCAATATTGCGCAGTGGGATTACTGGGGCGGCGCCGGCCAGAAATGGAGCCTGACCAACAACGGTGGCTACTATGTGCTGACGTCACAGCTGAGCGGCCTGGCGTTGGACGTGGTGAATTTCAGTACTGCCAACGACGCCAACGTGATCCAGTGGAATGTCACCAATGGCACCAATCAGCAGTGGTCCATGACCCGCCGCTGAGTCTCCCCCAGCACCTTGCCCGCTTCGGTGGGCAAGGTCCGCACTTCATCCCTCAACACAAATTTACCCGCGAAACACTGGCTTCCCTTGTTCATCCGCTATAGAATTTAAATATTATATTATAAATTTGTAGGCCGATTCGGCCCGTCGCCTGTCAGTCCACAGTCCACAATAAAAAGGAAAAGCGGATGAAAATCTTGATCGTCAGCGTATTAATGTTATGCCTTTGGGGTTGTAACGGCCCGTCACCTATCTCATTGGGCAGCCCCGATAATCGGATTCGGGTAGAGGTCACCCTTGATAGCGAATCTGCGCCCCGGTATGCGATCACCTATCAAGGTAAACCGGTGCTACAGGATTCCCGGTTGGGTATTGCGCTCAACGACGCGGACTTTACCCGTGGCCTCACCCTGAAACAGGCATCGACCGTTAAAACCATCAACGACAACTACGAGTTGTGGACCGGCAAGCAACGCCAGGTCAATTACATCGCTCATGAACAGACACTGACCTTTGCCAACGCCGAAGGGCGCGAGGTGGATATTATTTTCCGCGTGTCTGACGATGGTGTGGCATTTCGTTACGCCTTCCCCGGAGAATCGACCGATGTAAAACAGGTGTTGCGCGAAACCACCAGCTTTGCCTTGCCGAAGGATTCGCTGGGCTGGTTGCAACCTATGTCCGTCGCACAAACCGGCTGGATGAATACCAACCCGTCCTATGAAGAGCATTACCAGATGGCGATACCGGCAGGTACCGCCGCGCCCACCGAAGCCGGCTGGGTATTTCCCGCGTTATTTAACACCGGTGATGCCTGGCTGCTGATTACCGAAGCCGATATGGACGGCCGCTTTCACGCGTCGCGTTTACAACAACAGGCAGAGCAGGGCGAATACCGCATCGGTGTGCCCATGGCACCGGAAGTTTTTACCGGCGGTGCACTGCTTGCACAATCCACACTGCCTTTTGCATCACCCTGGCGCATCATCACAGTGGGTTCGTTGGCCACTATCATTGAATCGACTCTGGGCACGGATCTCGCCGCACCCGCCATTGACATGGATACCACGTTTATCAAGCCGGGCATCGCGTCCTGGAGCTGGGGTTTGTTAAAAGATGACGCCACGGTGTACGAGGTGCAAAAACGCTTTATTGATTACGCCGCTGACATGAATTGGCCTTACACCCTGGTGGACGCCGATTGGGATCGCAAAATCGGTGACGAAAAAATCAAGGAACTGGCGGATTACGCGGCGCAAAAAAACGTCGGGTTGTTGGTGTGGTACAACTCCTCTGGCGCCTGGAATAAAACGGAATACACGCCCAAAAGTAAGTTATTGACGCGCGAGCAACGCCACGCCGAATTCAGTCGTTTGCAAAAAATGGGTATCAAAGGTGTGAAGATTGATTTCTTCGCCGGCGATGGCCAATCGATGATGCAGTATTACAACGACATTCTCCAGGATGCGGCTCAATACCAGTTGCTGGTGAACTACCACGGTTCGTCCTTGCCGCGCGGTTTGCAGCGCACCTATCCGCATATGATGACCATGGAATCGGTTAAAGGCTTCGAGATGATTACCTTTAGCCAGGAGACGGCAGATCTGGAAGCGAGCCACGCCAGCGTCTTGCCCTTTGCGCGCAATGCATTTGATCCCATGGATTTCACACCCACGGTTTTTCATGAGATTCCCAATATCGAACGCAAAACCACCAACGGTTTTCAGCTCGCGCTGCCGATTATTTTTCTCTCGGGTATTCAGCATATTGTGGAAACACCGGAAGGCATGGCCACAGTGCCGTACTTTGTAAAAGCATTTATGCGCGAGGTGCCGGCCCGTTGGGATGAAACCCGATTTGTTGACGGCTACCCCGGAAAATTACTAGTGGTAGCGCGCAGGGCGGGTGACACATGGTTTGTTGCTGGCATCAACGGTGAGCAGCAATCGAAAACCCTTAACCTGGATTTAGCGTTTATCGGCGATAAAACGGGTTACGCGATTGAGGACGATGCTCAGCCTCGTTCATTTGTAAAACGGCCGGTGAATTCAACCGCTAATCTAGCCCTGACTTTACAACCTGCGGGCGGCTTTGTGATGGTCTTTGAATAAAAATTAAATCCAGTATGTCATTGAATACTGTTGTGGAGAAAACAGAATGAACCTTGTTGAGATGTTTAGAAAATGGGGCGTGTCCCTTTCGTTGTTATCGCTAATATTGATGGGTTGTGCGGGCAATACCGCTGACGCACCCGCAGCAAAAAATGGTCAGGCTGATAGCAAACCGACCACCTTCACCAATCCGCTCTTCAGCAATGGCGCTGATCCCTGGCTCGAATATTATCAAGGCAATTATTACCTCACGACGACCACCTGGACATCGCAGTTGGTTATGCGCAAATCGCCGACCTTGTCCGGCCTTGCAACTGCCACGCCCATTAATATCTGGTCACATACCGAATTTGAACGCTGCTGTAATTTTTGGGCATTTGAATTTCATCGCCTGAAAGGACCCAACGGCTGGCGCTGGTATGTGATGTACACATCGGGGCAGGACGGCACCCTCGATCATCAACATCTCAGTGTGATTGAAAGTGTCGGTGATGATCCGCTCGGCCCTTACGAATACAAAGGCTCGCCCATGCCCAACAGCTGGAACATCGACGGCACCTATTTTCAACACAAGGACAAACTTTATTTGCTGTGGTCCGAATGGGTCGGCGATGAGCAGTTGAATTTTATTTCCGAGATGAGCAACCCCTGGACCATCACCGGGCCGCGCATGGTGTTAACGCGCCCGACATATGATTGGGAGCAAAGCGGTCGCAAGGTCACGGAAGGAGCAGAAATTCTGAAACACAATGGTAAAACCTTTGTGATTTATTCGGCGAGCTTTTGCGATACGCCGGATTACAAATTGGGCCAACTGGAACTGGTTGGCGACGACCCGATGAAACCGGCGTCCTGGAAAAAATCCACCGAGCCGGTCTTTCAAACCGCCAACGGTGTTTACGCACCGGGCCACAACGGTTTCTTTAAATCGCCGGATGGCACAGAAGACTGGATTGTTTACCACGGCAACTCATCCCCCAAACACGGCTGCAGTGCAACGCGCTCCGTGCGCGCACAAAAATTTACCTGGAACGCAGACGGCACCCCGAACTTTGGCGAACCCGTTGCTGAAGGCGCACCGGTCGTTTTACCGTCCGGTGAAAACGGCCCCTTAACCACACGCGTATTAGGTGCGGAATATCAACTGATCAATCGCAGCAGCAATCAATGTCTGGCCAAAAGCGGCAATCAATTAAACAGCGCCTGCCAAGGCAAAGACGCGCAATGGGTACTCGACTACACCAGCGACGGCTACTTCCGCCTCGCCCACAACGCCACCGGCAATTTCCTCGGCCAATGTTCTGTTGATCAATTGCAAATAACCCCCTGGACCAACGCTAACTGCCAGGAATGGAAACTCGAAGCGCAAGCCGATGGCTGGCTACGCCTCATCAATCGCGCAACGCAATCCGCATTAACCGCTGAAAACTGCGCAACAGAACATTGTGATCAATGGCGCGCACAACCTATCGGCACAGTCGCCATCGCCAGCGTACAAAGCGGCAAGATGCTCACCGCCGAAGACTGCACAAAAAATCCCACCGCCAACCTCACCCAATCCGAATGGCGCCACGACGCCTGTCAACAATGGACATTCCAGCCCACCGACGCTGGCTATTTTGAAATCCAGGCAGACAAGGGCGGATGCTTGGCTGTAGAAAAATCTGCAGTCGTCGCCGGAGCCAATATCTCGCTCAACAAATGCACCGGCAACAACAGCCAATGGCGCATCGACCACCTACCCAACGGCACCCAACGTCTCGTCGCCCGCCACAGCCAACAAGTCATGGACCTGGCCCACTGCGGTCTGGCCAATGGCACCAACGTGGCACAGGCGCCAGCACTGGATACCATTTGCCAAAGGTTTCAATTAAGAGCAGTTGAGTAGTTTTTTTCCGAGATGTGAAATGGCTTTGCGTCTCGGACAGCGAGAAAAATTCGATGTGAATAAAAAAGGCGTTTATCGCAAGATAAACGCCTTTTACTTTTGATGATTGGCACAATACGAGTTTGGTATTAGGGCCTCTGTTTCGAAACCCTCAAGTCATGGACGACTTGAGGGAGCTACAAGGATGTATTCATTCACCACATCCCTGTGGTTCACCCTTCGGGCAGCTTCGCTGTGCAAATTGGCTTCCTGCCAATTTGTTATGCGCTTTCGAAACAGAGGCCCTAATACCAAACGAACTACAAAGTCCGTTCAGGAATAACTTAAGGTGTCGTATTCTGCTCCCGCGCCACCAATTCCTCTTCAATAAAATTCAACGCCTCATCAATCAACAACAACATCGAATGCTTCGCTCGCTCCGCATTACGATTCTTGATCGCATTAAACACCTTCGCATGATCCTCCACCACACCCTCATGGTTCGCCTTGATCGGACTCGTATGGCGAATACTCACGCGCAACGCCGTCTGGATAAAATCACGCAGACGAATATAAAAACGATTCTGGCTTGCATACAGAATACTGACATGAAACGCGATATCCGCCTCCAGCTCAGCCTCCATATTGTCACCAGCCGCCTTCATGCGTTCGAGTGCAGCTTCAATCGCATCGATTTTTTCCGGCGTCGCATAACGCGCTGCGAGGGATGCCGCTTCCGGCTCAATCGCAATGCGCATCTGCAAAAATTCTTTCAACACTTTCATGGACGGATTGCTTTCCAGCGACCAGCGCAACAAATCCGTATCGAAAATATTCCACTGCTCTTCCGGTTGAATGCGAATCCCCTGGCGCGGTTTACTGGAGATCAAACCTTTGGCGGACAGCATCTTTACCGCTTCGCGCACCGCGCTGCGGCTCACGCCGAATTTTTCACACAGTTCCGCTTCAGTGGGAAGGCTTTCATTTTTATCGTAAACACCACAGACAATCTGACGACCCAACTCCTGTGTCATGCGCTGTGAGAGATTAAAATTTCGATCGAGAATAGACATAAAATATTGTCCGTAATAGAGCGTGAAGTTGCGCAAGCATATCGCCTTGGTTGGGCGATTACAATCATATTATCTGAATCTACGCGCCGCGCCGGACGGGGGTTTCAGCGCAAAATTCGCCGATCCACCGGTGTGGTTTTTCAGGCGTCGAACCCGCCGTTAATGGGCGGAAGTGCTAGAGTAAATAGCAGTGGGCAAAGGCCCGCCGGATGTTGTCACCATTAATCCCAGGGACGCCAGTTGATGCGTTGTTCATTCTTGTTGTCATTCATTACTCGTATCGGTGGCTTGCTCCTGGCATTGGCCCTGATGGCCTGTGGCCCTTCGGCTCGCGATCCCCTGCGCGTGGCAACCTTGCCCTGGCCCGGTTATGAGACGCTGCACCTGGCCCAAAGCCTGGGTTATCTCCATGAACAGGATCTCCGTCTGGTGGAGTTGGTCAACACCAGCCAGATCGCCTCGGCGTTGCGTAACGGCACGGTTGCTGCCGCCACAATTACCCTTGATTCTGCCTTGACGTTGATGCAGGAAGGGGTGGATCTGCAGGTCATCCTGGTGATGGATTATTCTCTGGGCGCGGACGCGGTCATCGTCCGCCCGCCTATCGCAACGCTGGAGCAGATGCGTGGCAAGCGCGTCGCGGTAGAAAGCGCTACCGTCGGCGGCGTGATGCTGGATGCCTTATTGACTGAAGCGGGGCTGCAGGTAGGTGATATCCAACTGGTATCCATGACCGTCAATGAACATCTCGCGGCCTACCGCCGGGGGGAGGTGGATCTGGTGGTGACATTTGAGCCGGTCTCTACCCTGTTGCTGCAGGAGGGCGGGCTGCGTCTCTATGACAGCCGCGCGATTGCCGGTCGCATCATGGATGTACTGGTGGTGCGCAAGGATATGATTGTCCGCTACCGGTCAGGCTTACAGGCGTTGCTGAACGCCCATTTCCGTGCGCTGGATTATCTGGCGCAATCACCCGCCGATGCGCACGCGCGCATTGCACCTTATCTGCGTGTATCGGCGGAGCAGGTCGCCACCATCATGGCCGGGATTCGTCAGCCATCCCTCGGCGACAACCATCGGCTGCTGAACGGCACACGGCCGGAGCTGGTTCGTGTTGCCGGTGAACTGGCCGACTTTATGGTGCAGCGCCGGCTGCTTCGCGGCGCGCCTTCAGTGGATCACCTGGTACAGCCGGATTTTCTACCACCGTCCAATTTATTTACGGCGCACTCATCCCGGCAGGCTCAGCCATGAGGATCTATCGGAGCATCAACCTGCGGTTGTGGTTGCCGGTCATCATCCTGGGTGCCTTGTTGTTGATGATGTCGCTGGGAGCCCTGTGGCGCTATGAAAACCAGACGCGGCAGGTTGAGGCCGATGTCCTGGAATCACTGCAAAAACGCATGGCCCGCGACCGGCGCCATATCGAAAGTTTGCTGCGTATGGACCAACAGGGCCTGGTGGCGGAATGGATTGCTGATCTGGGCGGCATTCCGGATGTGGAGCTGGCGGTACTTATCGACGACCAGCGCCATATCCTGTTTGCCAGCCACCCCCTGTGGCCCGGCCAGTCCCTGGACGCCATCGCGGATCACTGGGACGCGCGCTGGATTCCCGCCGATGTGCGGCGCTACCAGGCGCAGGTGACTATTGTTCGCGGACAGCCGGTGGTCAACGCCTATCAGCCGATCTATATGCCAAGCCAGCCGGGGGAAATCCGCTCTGACCGGATCGGCGCCATCCTCTTGCAATACAGCCTGAACAACAACAAAGCCGAGGTACGGCAAGCGGTGTTGCGCAGCAGCCTGGTGAACCTGGGCATCGGCACCCTGGTGATGTTGCTGATGATGTGGATGCTGGATCGCTGGCTGGCGCGCCCTTTGGGTTACCTGCGTAACCAGGTGGGAGAAATCAGCCGCGGCCATTTCAATATACCGATGAACATTGTGGGCGATGGTGAAATGGCGGCCCTCGCCGCTGCGGTGAGCAAGATGCAGGCGGACCTGGCCCAGGCGAATGAAGCCCAGATCCAAACGCAAAAAGAACTGGAACAGTTCAAGAATACCCTCGACCAGATCCTGGATGGAGTGTTTATCGCCAGCACCGATAACTTTCGCTTCCTCTACGCCAACCAGGGCGCCCAGCGCCAGTTGGGCTACACCCGGGCGGAGCTGCTGGGCATGAGCCCGCTGGATATTAAACCCGATGGTGATTCGGAATTCCTGCGCGAACGCATGCAACCATTACTGGATGGGCGTGTGCCCGCCATCAGCTTTGAGAGTCAGCACCGTCACAAGAACGGCCATGTCTTTCCAGTGGAAGTTTTTCTGCAAGTGATACACCACGAGGGTGAGGCATCGCGTTTTGTCGCCATCGTGCGCGATATCACCGCGCGCAAATACGCCGAGGCCGAACTGCGCGCGAGTGAGGCGCGCTTCCGGGTGTTGTTCGAGCAGGCCGGTGTCGGGGTAGGGGTGATCGAGACGGCCAGTAGCCGTTTTATCCGTATCAACAAGAAATATGCCGATATCGTGGGCTATTCCGTGGTGGAGATGTTGCAGATGGACTGCACCATGATCACCTACCCGGATGACCTGGCGCCGGACCTGGCCAATATTGAGCGGCTCAAGGCCGGTGAGATTGACGAATTCACCATGGAAAAGCGCTATGTGCGCAAAGACGGCAGTATCTGCTGGGTCAATCTGACGGTCTCGCCCATGTGGGAGGCCGGGGCGCCCTTTGACTATCACGTGGCGGTGGTGGAAGACATCACCGCGCGCAAGCACAGCGAAACCATGCTCGGCAGCCAGATGACGGTACTGGAGATGATCGCGCGCCGTGCGCCACTGGCTGAGATCCTCACCACCTTGATTCACGCCGTGGAGGCCCAGGCGCCGGAGATGTTGTGTTCGGTGCTGTTGCTCGATGCCGAGGGGCAGCATCTGCGCCACGGCGCGACATCCAGACTACCCGTGGCCTACAGCAGCGCTATTGATGGAGCCGCTATCGGTGAAGCAGCGGGCTCTTGCGGGACGGCGGCATTCCGGGGCGAGGCCGTCATTGTGACGGATATCGCCACCGACCCCTTGTGGAAAGACTACGCCCACCTGGTTTTGCCCCACGGTTTACAGGCCTGCTGGTCGACCCCTATCTTCAGCGCGCACCACCGGGTATTGGGAACCTTTGCGGTTTACTACCGCCAACCCGGTTCACCGACACCGCGCCATCAACAGATCATTGCGATGGCGACCCACACGGCGGCCGTGGCTATTGAGCGGGAACAGTCCGAAGCCGCCCTGCGAGACGGTGCGGAGTATACCCAGACCATCCTCGATAATGTGGCTGACGGCATCATTACTACCAACATCCAGGGCACCATCGAGTCGTTTAACAATGCGGCTGCGCGTATCTTCGGCTACAGCGCCGAGGAGATGCTGGGCCAATCTGTGAATCTCCTGATGCCCGGCTTGTACGAGGACGACGGTAACGGTCAGCAGGGGGGGCTCAAGGATGTGCTCTCCCGCGTGCTCGGCAAGCGGCGCGAAATGGAGGGGCAACATAGGGACGGCTCCACGTTTCCCATGGAGCTATCGGTATCGCGGGTATTGCACAATGGCCAGGTCAAGCTGATCGGCCTGGTGAGTGATATCTCGGAACGGCGCCGGCATGAAGAGCGTATCCAGCGGCTGGCGTTTTACGATTCCCTGACCGAATTGCCTAACCGCCGCCTGTTGATGGATCGCTTGCAACACGCCCTGGCCAGCAGCGCGCGCAGCGGCTCATTGGGTGCCCTTTTGCTGCTCGACCTCGACCACTTCAAAAACCTTAACGATACCCACGGCCATGATGCCGGCGACCTCCTCTTGTGCCAGGTGGCAGAACGCCTTACCCGCTGTGTGCGCGAAGGCGACACTGTGGCCCGGCTCGGCGGCGATGAATTTGTGGTGGTGCTGGAAAGCCTGGGCAACAACGTGCATGAAGCGGCGGCGCGGGCCAAGGCGGTGGGCGAGCATATTCTGTCGCTGCTGAGCCAGACCTACCTGCTGGATGAGATTGAGCATTACAGCACGCCCAGCATTGGGATTACGCTGTTCAGCCAGCATGCCGAAACCGTGGATGTGGTGCTGAAACGGGCGGATGTGGCCATGTACCAGGCCAAGGCCGCCGGGCGCAATACACTGCAATTCTTCGATTCCGACCTCCAGGCCTCCCTGGCAGCGCGCACCGCCCTGGAAACGGATATGCGTCTCGGCCTGGCCCAGGAGCAGTTCATGCTGTTTTATCAGCCCCAGGTCGATGGCGAAGGTCGTATCACGGGCGCCGAGGCCCTATTGCGTTGGCATCACCCGGTAAAAGGGATGATCTCGCCCGCCGATTTTATTCCGCTGGCTGAACAATCCGGCTTCATCCTGCCGTTGGGGCAGTGGGTGTTGCAAACGGCCTGCGAGCAACTGGTGCACTGGGCCGGCGATCCCACAACCCGCGAACTGACCCTGGCGATTAATGTCAGTGCACGCCAATTCCGCCAGATCGGTTTTGTCGAGCAGGTGCTGGATGTCATCCAGGCAACCGGTGCCGACCCGACGCGCATCAAGCTTGAGCTGACCGAGAGCCTGCTGGTGAACAACCTGGACGACGTGATCGGCAAGATGCGCGCCCTGAAAAGTTGCGGCGTGGGTTTTTCCCTGGATGACTTTGGTACCGGCTATTCCTCTCTCGGTTACCTGCGCCAATTACCCCTCGATCAACTCAAGATCGACCAATCCTTTGTGTGCGATGTGTTGGTTGATCCCAACGACGCCGTGATCGCCCGCACCATCATTGCGCTGGGTCTTAGCCTTGGTTTAGCGGTGATTGCGGAAGGGGTGGAGACGGAAGGCCAGCGCGCCTTCCTGGCCACCAATGGCTGCTATGCCTATCAGGGTTACCTGTTTGCCCGACCCATGCCGGCGGCGGAGCTTGATGTGTTGTTGCTCTCGCGCAGTGGAGTACTGAGTTAATTCGTTGGGGGCGTTACGGCAGGGCCTTCAGCGGAAGAGGGAATGGGCGTGGCGGGCTCTTCCTGCGGTGCTGATTTTGATGGTGGGTTTAGCAAGCGCCAGTCATCCACTTCGGGATGAAAAAAACCGCTCTCTTCGTAGGCTTGTTGAATAATGCCGCGCTCCTTCATCAGGGTGATGCCTTTCTGCAAGGCCTCGTAATATTCCTGCCCGCGCGGATGGCGGCGGCTGACTGGCCAGTGCCGGGTGCCGTTGATGGCTACCTTGATGCCTTCGATAGGAATCAACTCCATGTCATCGAGCACTATCTTCATACCGGCGGAGGGTTGAAACGGCGCAAGCGTGAAGTCCGCGCGTCCGGCGCTGACCATCCGCACCATATGAATCCAGTCGGTGGTGAAATACAGGTGATGGATATCCAGGTTTTTTAGAGTGGCGACATCCGCATACCACTGGATGCTGGAGACGGCGCGCAACTGGCGCAGGTCTTCCAGGGTTTTGGCAGCCAGTGCCTTCTGGTTTTCGGGCGAGGTATACAGGCCGACGACGAACTCGCCCTCGTCGATTACCGGCTGGGTGATATGGAACAGGTCCGGCAGGTTCAGCACATCGGAATACCACACCAGCGCCCCGGAGGAGATCAATTCACCGTCCGCGATCTGGCGCAGGGTGCGCAGGTAATTTTGTTCATCGCGCAGTTCCAGCGATTCTTTGAAGCCGCCCAATTGCAAGGCTTGCTGCAAAAGCACCACCTCAATCACATCCCGCCGCGCACCGGAGCCGCCGTAATAATCAATACTCGCAAGATCCCGCCCGCGCACAAATTGGCGGTAGTCAGCATAGATATCTTCGTAGATAGACACCGCGAGCGGGTAGGCCACCTCGGCTGCCTGACCAGGAACAGACCAGGCAGCCAACAGGCAGGAGGCCAGCGATAACCAACGACGCACCAAAGAATTGCTCATAGACGTAGGAGATAAAAAAGAAGGATTACCCGCCATGGCGACGGAATTAGCTGCAAAGTCAGTCTAGAGATGTGCGTTCGGCCGGGCAAGGACCAACACGCACGACAGTGCGCTACACCACCGCTCGGCGGGGGTTTTTGTAAACATGCCTAGTACTCCACCACCTGCCCGCGATAAATGCGCACCGGTCTGTGGGGTTCCTTGGTGGCACCGGCTAAGGGCGAATCAACCAGCGTGACCTGGCCGCGGTACACCTTGGTGATCTGCTTGGGGGTGTCGGGTTTAGCGGGGCCGGATTTGGCAGCGTCGGGCCTGGACTCATCAAGTTGATCAATCCAGGGTTCACCGGCCAGTGAGAGCAGTTCTTTAATCAGTGTGCGGGTAATCGTATCCTTGCAGTGGTGATGGAACTCAGCCAATTCCTGCAACATATCCGGGTTGGCCAGCTTGATGCCCGGCTTCATCTTCGGGTCAACACGGCGACGTATTTCATACACCAAATCAATCATGGGTTTGCTGTATTGCATAGGGCCTCCACTTGGACAGGTGTTCATTCAAGCAAGAAGCCAGCCAACCGCCGAAAACTGTTTAACCGGACGCTTTTGAGAAAATCCAGGCGCCACTGCTGCACGTAACTGGTGCGTTATTCCGAGGCCGTGCCTGCTTATTCAGCAAAGACGGGGATCTGGCGCTTAATGAGCGAAGAGGGAAATGAAGCGGGTACATAATAAAAACGACGCCGAGGCGCCGTTTTTTTGTAGAACGAATCAGAGCTAACTTAACAAGGCTTCATCGCCGGTGTACCAACGCTCATTCCCTTTGCCGAACGTGCATTTAATACCCGATACCATTGCCCTGAAGTTCTTTCGAGCACCGACAACAATTATTCCGGCACCCACAACGCAGGCTGCTGCCGCAAAATAATTGCCAGAAAGTAGAGCATCCATACCATTGGTAACAACTTTGTCTGCGCCACCAACACCAACGGTTTTTAAGGCATTGCCGGCTGTTAAAATTCCGCCACCGCTAGCGGCTCCTATCACCGCAGCCTTTCCTAAATCCCGACCGACATTTTTCAAGGTACCCCAGCGCCGTAAATCACGGTTGTTGTTATTCAGCCCGGCAAAAGTCAAACCCGCCTGGGCACACAGCGCCGTAAGTGATTTTTCACTATCACTGCTTGCCGGATTTGAAAAATATACATGTTGGTTTTGCGCTTTCCCCGCGTTTGCATCTTTTGCGCGAGCAGATGCACCGGCTAGCGGGGCTGCCTGAACTAATTTGGCGGCATTTTTAAACGCATGAACCCCCTCACCATGGATCAACCAGTTTACGGGTAAATTATTTTTAGTGCTTTGCTGCATGATAGAAGCTAATGACTCCGCCGCTTCCTGGCTTTTATGGGCACCTTTTTCAATCCAAAACAGTGAGTATTGATTGCCTTTGTCGTGACGGGTCAGGTAGTGGGCTTTTTCGTAGGCACCGATGATGTGTTCGGGTAAGTGCTTCGCGGCATCTTCAATACCGCCTTTGAACCTTCCTGCGACCGCAGCGTAGTGAGCTTGTTTATCCTGGCTTTTCCATTGTTGATTTTTATCCAGCGATAGCGTTTGTCTTCTTCCATGAATCCAGCGATCAAATTCTCTTTCATACTTAACGCTATATAGCCCAAATTTGGATGTTGGCTGAGGTTTTCCAATTACCAAAAGATGAATTAACGCCGCTCCATTGAATAAGCTGTACTTCATGCTTATATGACCACAGCTAATCGAACGCTCATCACCAGCCGGGTTCAGAATTTTGCCGCGCAATGCATCCGCATTCAGGGACATCAGGGTGCGCATGATGCTAGTCATGTGGTAGTCCGAACGGTATTCCTTGTAAACACGCTCAAAGACGGGATGCATATCAGTACGCACAAATAACGGGCGACCGGCATTAGTCTTGAGTTTGGTATAACCTGCAAGTTTCATAATGGATTCCTTATTTCCTTTTGCGTGTTAGTTAAAAATTGTAATTAATAAAGCGCTGGAGGCGGTGAGCAGGGTCCTTCAAAAATATGAAGCTCCTCACATTTTGAGTAGTCACCCTCGCGGTAGCGTTCGTAGTATTTCCAGTTTTCAGGTTGGCGGGTGCGGCTGTAATGGGTACTAGGGAAAAGCTGTTTCGCCTCGGCACGTTGTTTTTGCGCTTCAGGTGAGAGATATAGTTTTATACCGGGAATAATTTTCGTAATACGTTCCTGCATTACAAGGTTGCTTGGTTCTGCTGGTAAGGAGCCGGTGGCGCTAAAGGAGAGAAAGAGATACTTATCCGCAAATAAAGGCGTTATCAAACATGTAGAAAAATGACAACCGTAGGTGCTGTGAGTAAACATCCCTTTCTCCCATTCTGGTTGGCGGTCCCATGATTCACAATAGACCCAGTCAACATCATGGATTTTTTTTATCTGCCAGTTAACGGGAACGTCGTATTCATTCGTTCCGTCTCCGAAGCCAGGTCCGGTGCTGTAATAAAATCCATGAATAATCAACCGCTCCATCTGCTCCGGATTGAAGCAATTTAGCTGGTAAGGCATACGGGAGATATCACAAATAACTGCAGCACATTGCAAGGAGCCTAGATGTTGAGGGTGCCAAATAGCGCCATAGGTATACCAGTTGCGGCGCAAAATGCCGGGAACAGTGACTCCCTTGCCGTGAGCCGGATGTCCGTTTCTATCCGGCTCAGCGTTGTATTTATATAATCCCGGATCAAACACATTAAACTTTCTGCCCCGATCTTCCTCAGCAAACTCATAATCCTGCGGTGGTAAGGTAATTTCCAGTCGGTTGCCCGAAAGGTCGTAGACCAAAGTATCCCAGCGGCTCGGGTTGGCAAAACAGGGGTTATTTCGGGAAGCGAATAAACGTTTAAGCATGCGGGGTAATCTTCCTGTCCATTGGGGTTATCAGTGAGGTGAGTCACTGTTTCGTGAGCGCGCGTATGCAGAATGGGTATGGTAACCAGTGAGGACAGGGGTGACAACGCGCCAAAAAGGCAACCCTGTCTCACTGTGATGAAAAGGAATAAACAGCGTTAGGGCAATTGATTGACGAATCCTTTCGTGGTTTGAGCGCTAACTCAAGTGATGATCCATATCCCGCGAAGGCTGCGCGCATTTGCTGTCACCGACCACCTTGGCCGGTACGCCCGCAACCGTGGTGCGCGGCGGGACATTTTTCAGGACCACGCTGCCCGCGCCGACCTTGGCGCATTCGCCAATTTCGATATTGCCGAGGATCTTGGCACCGGCGCTGATCAACACGCCCTTGCGCACCTTGGGGTGACGATCACCCGCCTCTTTGCCCGTACCGCCCAGGGTCACCGACTGCATGATGGATACATTGTCTTCCACTACGGCGGTTTCGCCGATTACGATGCCGGTGGCGTGATCAAACATGATGCCTTTGCCGATCTTCGCCGCCGGGTGGATATCCACCGCGAACACCGACGAAATGCGATTTTGCAGGAACAGCGCCAGTGGATTGCGCCCTTGTTTCCACAACCAGTGGGCGATGCGATAAGCCTGCAAGGCGTGAAAACCCTTGAAGTAGAGCAGGGGGGTTACCAGTGAGCAGCACGCGGAGTCGCGTTCATTCACCGCATACAAATCGGCGCGCACGGCTTCGCCGATGGAGGGATCGTCGTTTAACGCCTGCTCGATCACTTCGCGCATCAGCATGGCCGGCATCGCCGGGCTGTCCAGTTTGTTGGCCAAGTGGAAACTGAGCGCGGCCTCCAGGGTTTCGTGATTGAGGATGGTGGAGTAGAGGAAGCTGGCCAATACCGGCTCGGACTCCGCCTGCTTGCGGGTTTGGTTACGGATAGACTCCCAGAGAGCATCGATAGGCTTGGCGGCGGGGGCAGCAGTAGCAGTCATGATGAGATCCTTAAAGTGGGTCGCCGGGTGAAGCATTTGTGCATTATTGGGCCTTGAATCAGGGATTACCAGTGCCCGGGGCCAGACGAACAGATACCAGGGTTAAAACACCGCCAGGGGCGGCTCATATAAAGCGGCCATTTGCTCGCGCAACTCCAGGATATGCTCGCCCCAGTAACGTTCGGTGTTAAACCAGGGAAAGTGACGCGGAAACGCCGGGTCGTCCCAGCGGCGCGCGAGCCAGGCGCTGTAGTGCATGATACGTAGGGTACGCAAGGCTTCGATCAGATTCAGCTCAGCCAGATCAAAATCGCAGAATTCCCGGTAACCATCCAGAATCTCCGCTAACTGCAAGCTTTGTTGTTCGCGCTCGCCGGACAGCAGCATCCACAAATCCTGTACCGCCGGCCCGTTACGCGCATCATCGAAGTCGACAAAATGCGGCGCATCGCCGCGCCAGAGGATATTGCCGGGATGACAATCGCCGTGGAGGCGAATGGGGGTGAAGTGCGTTTGCGCAAAGCGATCCTCCAGGCGGCGGATCAGGTCGGCACCCAGGCTGCGATAGGATTCGCGCAGGCTGGGCGGTATAAAATCGTTTTCCAGCAAAAAGCTATAACTGTCGCGGGCAAAGCTTTGCACGTCCAGGCTGGGTCGTTCGATGAAAGGGCGGGCGCGGCCCAGGGCGTGGATACGCCCCAGCACACGGCCCAGGCTCAGCAACTGGTCATAATCATCCAGGTTGGGGGCGTGGCCGCCCTGGCGCGGGTAGAGTGCAAAGCGAAACGGATTGCCCTGGTGGGCGAAGGTCCGTAGCGTGTTGCCGTCGGCGTCAGCAATGGGGGGCACGACGGAAATCTCCAGTTCGTGCAGGGCCTGGGTGAAGGTATGCTCCTCCAGGATCTGCGCATCGCTCCAGCGCTGTGGGCGGTAGAATTTGGCGATCAGGGGGCTGGCGTCTTCAATGCCCACCTGATAAACACGGTTTTCATAGCTGTTGAGCGCCAGCACACGGGCATCGCTCAGGTAGCCACAGCTTTCCACCGCATCCAATACCAGGTCAGGGCTGAGTGCTTCGTAAGGATGGGCTGGGGATTGGGTCATGGGGACGGGCCTTTTTATGCTGGCTGGTGCATGGAAGTTCGCGGGCAAATATCCTACGCTGAACCATAAGCTTGCGGCCGGACAGTGTGCCTCACCAGCCGATAGAGCGGAACCTCTAATCGCGGTAAATTTGATGGTTGGCAGACCACATTGCCGGCGGAGATAACGAATAACAGAAGGATTCAACGTGATGAATGTGCATCTCTCGTGGCTCAGGATGGCGAGCCATCTATCTTGCATGTTGCTGTTAACTGGCTTGACGGCATGTGGCGGCGGTGGCAGCGGCGGTTCGCTGCTTGATGATCGAACCGGCAACTTTAATAATAATTCAGCTTGGGAGCCTGGGGTTTTCAAGCCGGCCAGTGACTTCAAGAATCGCTGTGATGCACCGCGCTCCGGTACTGATCCCTACACCGGTAACAGTTACCCGGACCGCACCGGCAATACCCTCGCAGAGAATAACTGGCTGCGTTCCTGGAGCAATGAAACCTATCTATGGTACGACGAGATTATCGATACTGACCCCGCCGAATTTGACGAGCCGACCCTTTACTTCCAATTACTCAAGACCTACGCATTGACGCCCTCGGGGGCGCCCAAGGATCAGTTCCACTTCACCTACGACACCGCCGAATGGAATGCTCTGTCCGGTTCGGGTGTATCGGCGGGTTACGGGGTGACCTGGGCGATCATCAGCGCATTGCCACCGCGCGAAATTCGCGTGGCTTATACCGAACCCAATACGCCCGCCACGGCAGAAGGGATAGACCTGGCGCGCGGCGCGCTGGTGCTGGAGATCAACGGTGTGGACGCGGTAAATGACAACACCGAGGCGGGTGTTAACACCCTGAATGACGGGCTTTTCCCCTCCGACACCGGGGAGAATATCACCCTCGTGGTCCAGGATATCGGTGCCGATGAGCCGCGCACCGTCACCCTGACCTCGACCACCATCACCTCGACACCCGTGCAGAATGTCAGAACGCTGGAAAGTGAATCCGGGGAGACGGTGGGTTACCTGTTGTTCAACGACCATATCGCCACGTCAGAGGATCTATTGATTGAAGCGATTGATGAACTCAGCTCCGCCGGGGCGACGCAGCTGGTGCTGGATTTGCGCTACAACGGTGGTGGTTTGTTGGCCATTGCCAGCCAACTGGCGTATATGGTCGCGGGAGATGTGGCTACATCGGAACAGGTGTTTTACAACATCAGCTTTAACGACAAGCACCCTGATCGCGACCCGGTGACCGGCCAAACCCTGACACCCATTCCCTTTTACAAACAAACCCTGGGCTTTTCCACCGCGACCGGCCAGCCCTTGCCCAGCCTTAACCTGCAGCGGGTATACATCCTGACGGGCTCCGGCACTTGTTCTGCCAGCGAAGCCATCATCAACGGCCTGCGTGGCGTGGGAGTAGAGGTTATCCAGATGGGTACCTCCACCTGCGGCAAGCCCTATGGTTTTTATCCGACGGATAACTGCGGCACGACCTACTTCACGGTGCAGTTCAAGGGCGATAATGCCCAGGGCTTCGGCGAGTATTCTGATGGCTTTACCCCGGGCAGCAACCCGGCCGACGCGGCCAGCCTGCCCGGCTGTAGCGTGGCCGATGACTACTTGCACGCCTTGGGCGACCCGGCGGAAGCACGGCTGGCAGCCGCTTTGGCATACCACGAGACCGGTGAATGTCCCGGCGCGAACACCGCGGGATTGCAGAAGTCAGCACCGAAGCCAGCCGAAGGCTATGTCCATAAACCTGAGGCCTTGCGCAACATCATCCTGCTGCCGCCGGATAGCCAGTAGTTTGCGACGGGTCCCCGCTGACATGCTTCGCCGAAAATAAAGATAAAAGCAGTGAACGGTGGGGAAAAATCCGTAAATAACGCAAACCCTGACGGTCAATTTTTGTGGAACAGGGCTCATTGGCGGTGTCGGGACTTTCATCCTGGCCAGATAGGGGCTATAAGGAGATAGAGTCTATTTTAAGGAGATAGGCGAAATGACAGGTCCGTCTAATCAGCGAGCTTCCTATGATCACGATAGCGTTCTATAACCTTAAAGGTGGCGTGGGTAAAACCACCACAGCGGTCAACATGGCCTACATGGCAGCAGCCGCCGGGAAAAATACCGTGCTATGGGATCTCGATCCCCAAGCCGCTGCTACCTGGTTGTGCCAGCAGGAAAGTGCCAAAACCCGGGCGATCAAGGTGTTCAGCAAAGGCAAGGCAGTTGCTGATCTGGAAGTGGCTACGCCATTTCCAGGCCTGAGTGTCATTCCGGCGGACCTGAGCCTGCGCAAGATGGAGAAGGAGTTTGAGGGCCAGAGCGGTAATCGCTGGTTGAAGAATCTCATCAAACCCCTTGCCGATAAAAACGACATCCTGATCTACGACTGCGCACCCTCCCTGTCACCCGCAATGGAGCAACTGCTGAGCGATGTCGATATCGTGCTGATTCCCATGATCCCCAGCCCCTTGTCTATTCGTGCCATGGAACAAGTCATTGCATTCTTTGGCGACAAGAAGAACAGTCCGCAAAAGATTGTCGGCTTCTTTAATCAGGTGGATATGCGCCGCAACCTGCACCGCCAGGCGGTGGAACACCTCAAGCAGATGCCGGTGCCAATGCTCAAAAGCTGGATTCCCATGAACTCGGCTGTAGAGCAGATGGCCCTGCGGCAGGCACCGTTGACCAGCTACGCCAGCCATGGCCGCGCCGCGCTGGCTTATCAGGAAATGTGGAAAGAACTGGCCCGTTTGCTGCGTAAAACCGAGCGAGAGGCGGTTATTGCCTCCTGATCCTGGGGTGGGTTTATTGGCTTCACATCCGGCGTTCGTGCCAACGCCCACACATGCACTTCCTTCGCGCCCTGGCGGATCAACAAACGGCTTAATTCCCGCGCAGTAGCCGTGGTTGTCACCACATCATCCAGAAGGGCAACCCGTTTTCCCTGAATAGCCCTGTTGCCGGCGGCGGTCATGCTGAACACCTGCCGCAGATTTTCCTGTCGCTTGGCCCGGCTCAAGCCTTTTTGCGCGGGCGTATGCCGGGTGCGTCGGCAGGCGCGCGATGCCAGCGGAAGCTTCAGCTCCGTTGCCAATTGTCTACCTAGCAGGTCGGTTTGATTAAAGCCGCGTAACCAGCGGCGCGTCCAGTGCAGCGGCACCGGGATGATCAACTCCGGCAGGCACCGATCCTGCTCGTCGTAGGTGTGGAGGACGCACTGCGCCAATGCTTGGCCTAGCGCACGGCCAGCAGCGAGTTGACGACGGTATTTGAAATGATGAATCAGATAATCCACCGGGTACTGGTATCGGAAGGGTACAACAGTGCATGAAAACGCCGGCGGCTTGGCCAGGCAATGGCCACAATAATCACCGGAGCTTTCCTGGGGTAGCGGGACGGCACACTGACGGCAACTGCCCTCCGTCAACGAAAGATGTGGCAACCCCAGCTCACAATCCGGGCAAACCAGCTCACCCCGCAAACCCCTGCCACACAACAGGCAAACCGTGGGTACCAACCCGTTAAAAAATCGCCCAACCTTCTCCCAAAACCATAAAAAGCCTGCTTTCATACTTTTCCCTTTTCCCTTTTCCCTTTTCCCTTTTCCCTTTTCCCTTTTCCCTTTTC
>CAMLOU010000075.1 GCA_946481735.1 uncultured Cellvibrio sp. | reverse complement strand
AATGGCTGGTATTTTCGCGAATTGAACGAAGTCTGGTTATGGCGGCAGAGTAACAAGCTGGTGGAAGCGCCCAAGGTCTGGCATATGGCCAAAGCGCGCGACCCGTCGTTCACCTGCGCCAATACCTTTTGGTGGTATGCCATGGCCACCGATGCCGATATCACGCTGACGCCGCGACCGTTATATCTGGCTGATGGTCGCAAGCTGCCCGACTGCTACACCTATCCCCTGGATGTTCGCGAAGCGCTGGAAACCAAACTGGGTAAATTTCCGTTGTTTCAATTCTGGGGGCCGGCAACACATATCAAATCCACCGAATGGATTGCGGATGCGGCCATTTATGTAGAAGAACATTACCAACCCAGTTTGCAGTTGGTGTATCTGCCGCACCTGGATTATTGTTTGCAACGTGTGGGGCCTGAAGGCGATATCGCGCAGGACTTGCGCGATATCGACCGAGTGGTTGGAAAATTACTGGATTTTTTCCAGCAGCGCGGACATCGCATTCTGTTGTTATCTGAATATGGCATTGTGCCCGTCTCCCACCCGGTTCATCCCAACCGCATCTTGCGCGACGCGGGCATGCTCTCGTTAAAAGTCGATCTGGGGCGTGAGTATCTCGACTATGCCAGTTGCGCTGCTTTTGCCGTAAGCGATCATCAGATTTGCCACGTGTATGTGCAACAGCCAGAAAAAATTCCGGAGGTTAAAGCGCTATTTGAAAAGCAACCGGGTATTGCGCGTGTACTCGATGACGCAGGCAAACGTGAGCTGGGCCTTGATCATCCGCGCTCCGGTGAGCTGGTGCTGCTGGCGGAAGAGAATGCCTGGTTTACCTATTATTATTGGCAGGAAGAGAACCGTGCGCCGGACTTTGCCCGATGCGTCGAGATCCATAAAAAGCCGGGCTACGATCCCTGCGAATTATTCCTCGACCCACGCCTGCGTTTTCCAAAATTGTCGGTCGGCGCGCGCATTGCGAAAAAAATCGCCGGATTCCGTTATGTGATGGATGTGATTGCGACTGATCCTTATCTGGTCAAAGGGCAACACGGTGTGTCCTCATCCTCGCCCCACGCGCAACCGGTGTTGATCAGTAATTACGGCACAAACATGCCCGCAAAAATAGCGGCAACGGATGTGTGTGAATTAATCCTGCAACACCTTTTTGAAGAATAGAGTTCATCATGGTTAAAACGTTTCTTACTTTGTGCCGCGTGAGTAATTTGCCAACCGTCTGGATGAATGTGCTCACCGCTGCGCTATTGGTTGGCCAGGCAAACAACCTGCCGCTTGAGCCAGGTACCCTTGTGTTATTGATGCTGTCACTGTCACTGTTTTATATGGGCGGCATGAGCTTCAATGACTATATGGATCGCCATTGGGATGCCCAGCACCAAACCTTTCGCCCGATTCCGTCCGGAAAAATCAGCGCTACGACCGCATTAATTATTTCTCTTGCACTGTTCAGCGCTGCGCAGGTTCTATTGTTGTTTGCACCGCAAATCAGCGGTTTTTATATGGGATTTTTGTTACTCGCCGTTATCATCGCTTACGACGCAATCCACAAGGCAACCCCCTTAAGCGTGATCGTAATGGCATCCGCCCGGCTGTTGGTCTTTGCAGTCACCGCCTATGCACTGACGCAAGAATGGGTCACGGTGATCTGGATCGCCGGTGGGCTACAGTTTATTTACACGCTGCTGGTAACCGTGGTCGCGCGGTATGAACACCGGCGCCAACAGAATTACAGTATTCCCTTGATCCCTTTGATGATCGCTGGCATGGCCATCCTGGATGGACTGGTTCTCGCGGTGCTGGTAAATCCCTGGTGGATTTTCATCGGCCTGGTGGCCGCCGCGATGACCCGATTCGGGCAGAAATATGTGAGAGGGGATTGAACAAACAAAAACGCCAGAAGTGATTGCTTCTGGCGTTTCTTTGGGGAGCTTATTGACCGGCTTTTAACATCTGCCAGTATTTTTCATACACCAGTACGGTATCGCCCAGGTCCTGGTGGAAACTGCCGCGATCTATGTCAGCCTTGTCCGGAAAAACGATCTTGTTATTGCGCAGCTTTTCATCCAGCAACGCAATGGCGGGAATGTTCGGTGCCGCGTAACCCAGCTCCTCAATTGCCGCTTTACCGCTCTCTGCACGCAGCATAAAGTCGATAAATTTGTGCGCATTCTCTACGTTAGCTGCGCCCTTGGGAATCACAAAACTGTCGACCCACAACACCGCACCCTCTTCCGGGTAAATGTATGTCAGGTTCGGCAATTCTTCCTGGGCCATATAGGCTTCACCATTCCAGATCGCACCAATGCTCACTTCACCTTTAATCAGCGGTGATTTGGGCGAGTCGGAGTTGATCATCTTGATGCTCGGCCACAGCGCTTTTAATTTTTCGTAAGCTGCACGAATTTCGTCTTCATTGGTGCTATTGTTTTCAAAACCCGCTACGCGCAGCCCCACGTAAAAATTATCGCGCACATCGTCCATCACCATCAGCTTGCCCGCGTATTCCGGCTTCCACAGGTCGGCCCACTTGGTGATCTGGCTCGCGTCTACCTCATCGCCATTCACCGCAATAGAGGTACTGCCCCACAAATAAGGCACGCTGTAACTGTTATCGGGATCATAGGGTTTGTTCAGCAGTGAGGGGTCGAGGTTGGCGTAGTTGCTGAGCAATTCTTTGTTGATCGGTTGAATCAAACCTTCTTTGCGCATCTTCTCCACATAGAAGGTGGAGGGCACTGCAAGGTCATAACCCTTGCCGTCCAGCAATTTCAATTTGGAATACATGGCCTCATTACTTTCGTAAGTTGCGTACTCCACCTGAATGCCGGTTTCTTTGGTGAAAGCCTGCAAGACATCTTCCGGAATATATTCGGTCCAGTTGTAGATGACGACTTTTTCGTCGGACTTCGGTGCCGCATCAGCCGTGCCGGCCTCGCTGTCGGATTTATCGCTACAACCGCTGAGTATCCAGGCTACGGCGATGGCAAATGCCCACATTTTTTTCATCTTAGCGTTCCTCACGTAAAAGAAGTTGGGAAATGATGACCAATACCAGGGACACAACCAACAGCAGTGTCGAGATGGCATTTACCTCCGGTGAAACACCGACGCGCACCATGGAATATACCTTGAGCGGTAATATTTCATAGCCGGGGCCGGTGACGAATGCGCTTACAATCACGTCGTCCAATGACAGCGTGAAGCTTAATAACCATCCTGACGCCACTGCGGGAATCGCCAGTGGCAAAATAATTTTCCAGAAGACGCGGCTTTCAGACGCGCCGAGATCGCGCGCGGCTTCCAGCATCTTGACATCAAAACCGCGCAAACGCGAATACACGGCAATAATCACAAAGGGCAAACAAAAGGTGATGTGCGCTAACAGCAAGGAAATAAAGCCTAACTCGATGCCGATGGCGATAAAGATAATCAGCAGCGAAATCGCCATCACGATATCCGGCGTCAGCATACTGACGAACACCATGGAAGATAAAGCCGCCTTGCCGCGAAATTGGTAGCGATAAAGCGCAACGGCACCCAGTGTACCGATGATGGTCGCAACGGTGGCGGCCGCCACGGCGATGGTCAGTGAATGGGTGGCGGCAGTCATCAAGCTTTCATTGGCCAACAACCGTTCATACCACTTCAGCGTAAACCCTTGCCAACTGGTACCGTAACGCGAGCCGTTGAAGGAGTTCACCACCAACACGCCGATCGGCAGGTAGATAAAAAATAACACCAGGCCCAGGAAGCTGAATCTAAAAGTCCGAGTCATTGATGCCTCCCTGACGACTGACAAATTTCGCCGCACGGAAATACAACCACAGCATGAAGCCGAGCAGGACAATCAACAACACACTCAGCGCCGAACCGAAGGGCCAATCGCGTGTGTTGAGGAACTGGGTTTTGATCACGTTGCCGAGCAACAGGTTTTTACCGCCGAGCAAATCAGAGATATAGAACATGCCCATTGCCGGCAATAACACCATCAAACAGCCGGCTACAATACCGGGCGACGTCAGCGGCACCGTGATGCGCCAGAAACGATGGAAAGCGCCAGCGCCCAAATCTTTGGCTGCATGCAACAAGCGTACATCGAGTTTTTCCAGCGCGGAGAACAATGGCAGCACCATAAAAGGCAGCAGGATGTAACTCAACCCAAGCACCACCGCAAACTTGGTGTACAAGAGCTGCAGCGGCTTTTCAATCACGCCCACCCACAACAGCAGGTTATTGATCAACCCCTTGTTGCCGAGGATAAATTGCAGCGCGTAGGTGCGCACCAGGGAATTGGTCCAGAACGGCAGGATCACGAGAAATAATAGAATCGGTTGCCAACGCTTGGGTAACTGCGCGATGCACATCGCAAACGGGTAACCGATCAACAAGCACACCACCATCGCCAGCAATGACATGCCCAGCGAATCCAGCAGCACTTGCAGATAAAGAATATCCAGGGTGCGAACGTAGTTCTCCACATTGAATGGCAAGGCCACAGTGTCGACGGTATCGCGGGTCAGCACGCTGGTGATCAATACCAACACGTTGGGCATGAACACAAACAGTGCCAGCCAAACGGTGATAAGGCCGATGGCCCAAAAACGAAACTGACTAATGTGATGCTTCATAGGGCAACACCACTTCCCAACCCGGCACCCATTTTACGGCGACGCTTTGGTTCAGACTGTAATCGAAGGATGGATCATCTTCGTCAAAGAATTCGCTGGTCATCAGCTCAGCACCGGACGGCAGACGAATGATGGAGTCGAGGGTTTTACCTTTGTAATTGCGCTCGACAATTTTACCTGTCAGCGTCTGACTGGTGTGCACATCTTCCAGGTACTCCACGCGCAGATCTTCGGGGCGCAACAATACGTTCACCTTATCGCCCACCTTGAAGCTGTGCTCAGCATGCAGGGTCCACTGCATGCCTTCTACTTTTACTTCGTATTGGTGGTTACCGTCGATGGCAACAATTTCACCATCCAGTTGGTTGATCTCACCGATAAATTTCGCCACAAACAGGTTGGCCGGCTGCTCATAAATCTCGCGCGGCGTACCCAACTGTTGCACCTTGCCTTTGTGCATGACCACCACACGATCAGACATCGACAACGCTTCTTCCTGATCATGTGTGACGTACACAAAGGTGATACCCAGCTTGCGTTGCAAGCGTTTCAACTCTACCTGCATCTGTTGGCGGAGTTTGTAATCCAATGCACTGAGGGATTCATCGAGGAGCAACAGTTTGGGGCGATTAACCACGGCGCGCGCGATGGCTACGCGTTGCTGCTGGCCACCGGACAACTGGCTGGGTTTACGCTGGGCAAAATCACCCAGGCGCACCATCTCCAGGGCTTCCATCACACGCGGTTTGATCTCTTCTTTCGGCACCTTGCTCATCTTCAAGCCGAAGGCGACATTGTCAAAGACGGTCATGTGCGGGAAGAGTGCGTAACTCTGGAACACGGTATTAACCGGGCGTTTCTCTGCCGGAATCTTGCTGATTTCCTGCCCCGCCAAATGGATTTCACCGACGTCAGCATCTTCCAGACCGGCGATCATGCGCAGCACAGTGGTTTTACCACAGCCTGACGGCCCCAGGAGGGTAAAGAACTCACCATCGAAGATCGTCAGATCAAAATTATCCAGCACGCGGTTGTCGCCATAGGTTTTCGACAACTGCTTTAGTATCAGCAGGGGACGCGGTTCATTCACCGTGACTGTGCTCCTCTTTATATGTCATTAGGGTCGTGGCAGCGAATCCGGGACAGGTATTCACGACGGTCAGCCACCGTAAAGCGGATAACCCCGACAAACAAGCGGCCAGCCGAGGGGAGTTGACCGGGACGGTCAAGGACTCGTTGCTGGGCGCGGATGCCGCTGGTTTACTCACGAAACGTTTACCGTCTCTTGCTTAGCTGTTCGCGGTAAACCTGCAACGATTTAAGGATGCGGGACATTGGCCATAGGCAAAAGACAGCGCATTTTACTCATAGCCCCCCCTAAAAATCCAGCGCCCCGCCGCGCAAAAATTACCCAATGGCATGGGTGCCCCGATGCAGAGCGCACGCGGGCTGCGAGGGGAAAACCGGATAAAAAATACGCGGGACAAAAACAACTTGGCCCCGCTATTCGCGAGGCCAAAGTATGACAGTTCCTGTGCAGGTGCTCGCCATCAAATGGGGCGGCCACCGTAATCCGGGCTGGGTTTTTTGGGTGGATCTGAGGTTACATTGGGTGGAACTTCATTGATCTTGCCGCCGCGAGCCAAAAACGCTGCAACCTGATCATCGATTTCATCGCGTATACGCTGACGGGAAGCGATACTGAAATCTTCGATGACTTCAATGCTGGCAGCCTTGCTGGTGGATGAAAAACTGGCTTCATCACTGTCAAGGACATCAACGTCTTCATCATCCTCTTCGCCTTCGATGGGCTCATCAACATCTTCATCGTTAAGGGGTTCATCAGTAGCCATATTGTCACCTGGAATCTTGAACTGTTGGAGGCACGAAGCCATACCGGTTTTCGGCTGGCCGTTCGCTTCGCCTAATTTATAGCGCAGGCCTGTTTAAACGTCATGCGAAGTGGCTTCTTTTTTTTAGGCTTTTTTTATCTTACCTATTAAAAAGTGGAAATAATTTGGTTATTAACCGCGCCTGCTCCACAACACACTGTTTTTTCAGCCAGCTGATTAGCACCTGCCACCATCTGTAGCGCGGCAGGAACAAAAAATGAGGGACTTGCGCGTATGACAATCAGACGCAATAGAGAGAGGGTGAAACCGGAATAATTTTCCCCGAGCTGCGTATAATTTGCAGCGCTGCAATAAGTATCGGGGGGATTCGTATCACGCCGCTCCTTTCGCCCCACGGGACAGACGGTTTGATACCCGGGGTGCGACTATTATCCCTACACGGGCCGACTCATTTTTCGGGCTATTCTAATGAATGTGAAACCGCTATTGAAATACTTTCCTGAAATTCATCACCTGCCCCAGGACGCCCAGCTTCGCCTGTTGCAGAATGCCCACGATGAGGCGTTCGGGGCGCATAATAAATTGCGTATCTGGCGTAATAACCTGGCAGGTTTTGCTGTATTGATTATTGCTTGTACCTTGGTAATTGCCGTGATTGGCCCCTGGCTGGATTTGCAGGCGAGCACGACCGGCGCGCTGTTGATGCTGATTGTTTTCCCGGTTTTTTTATGGATTCAACAGCGTCGTTATCTGGCCAGGCTGCGGCCGGTAGTCGATCAACTCGCCCGCCAACATGCCCGTTAAGCAGGCATAAAAAAGCAGCGCACCCGAGGGGTAACGCTGCCGGAGACATCAATGGCAAATAAGCCGTAGACAACGGCTTGTGCATTGAAAGGATTTAAATCGCGTCTGGTCCGGTTTCACCGGTACGGATACGAATAATTTCTTCAAGCGGCGTGATAAAGATTTTACCGTCACCAATCTTGCCGGTTTGGGCCGCCTTGGTGATGGCTTCGACCGCTTGCTCAACCATGGAATCATCCACCGCCAACTCGATCTTCACCTTGGGTAAAAAATCAACCACATATTCAGCACCGCGGTACAGTTCAGTGTGGCCTTTCTGGCGACCGAACCCTTTGACTTCAGTCACGGTCATGCCTTGTACGCCGACCTCTGACAGTGCGGTGCGCACATCGTCAAGTTTGAATGGTTTTACTACAGCAGTAATCAGTTTCATTGTGGGTTCCTTTGCTTGTCTCGTGCTTGTCTCGCTTGTCGCTTGCCCGCTTATCGCCTGGCTTTTTTATTCATCTGATTGGCCACAGCCGTTGGGTTGAGAACCCGGAAACGTCAGTGAAGTTCCGTTACGATACACGCAACGCCCGTGAAAATCATCAGTCCGCCAGGAGCAAGTTTACTGCAAGATTATGGCTTTGCTATCCATCGCCCGATATTTACCGGGCGATGGGCCAGAGAGAGTCTTACTTGTGCGTAAACTCAGGGTAGGCTTCCATACCACATTCAGCGATATCCACACCTTCGAACTCTTCTTCTTCGGATACACGGATACCGATAACCAGCTTGATGATGAACCAGACAACGAAGCTGGCAATAAACACCCACGCAAAGATTACCGCAGCACCGATAAGTTGACCCAGGAAGGTGGTGCCTTCAGAGGTGAAGGGTACAACTAGCAATCCGAACAGGCCAACTACGCCGTGCACCGAAATAGCACCTACCGGATCGTCGATCTTCAATTTGTCCAACCCGATGATCGAGAAGACAACAATGATACCCGCAACGATTCCGATTATGGTTGCTGCCAGAGCGCTGGGCGAGTCAGGGCTCGCAGTGATAGCAACAAGGCCAGCCAAAGCACCATTCAGGGCCATGGTTAAATCTGCTTTGCCAAACAGGATACGAGCAACCATCAAAGCACCAACCAGACCGCCGGCAGCCGCTGCGTTAGTGTTCAGGAACACCATCGCCACAGCGTTGGCATTTCCGATATCGCCAAGTTTCAACACAGAGCCACCGTTGAAGCCGAACCAACCCATCCACAGGATGAAGGTTCCCAAGGTAGCCAGGGGCAGGTTAGCACCGGTGATTGCGTGTACTTCGCCGTTGGGGCCGTATTTGCCTTTTCGAGCTCCCAAAAGGATTACACCTGCCAATGCCGCCGTGGCGCCAGCGAGGTGAACGATTCCCGAGCCCGCGAAATCCTTGAAGCCAAACTGGTCATCGAGGTTCAAGCCGAATTTGCCTTCCGCACCCCAGGTCCAGGAGCCTTCCATCGGATAGATGAAGCCGGTCATGACCACAGCGAACAGCAGGAATGCCCACAGCTTCATGCGCTCAGCTACTGCACCAGATACGATTGACATGGCGGTAGCTACGAAGACCACCTGAAAGAAGAAGTCAGACGCGGAAGAGTAGATTGCGCCACCGGTGAAACCGCCCTCTCGCTCGGCAAACTCGCCAAGCTTGGCGGTCACATCAACCTCCTGAATACCGGTCAGGAAGACATCGCCGCCGTACATAATGGCGTAACCACACACCATGTACATGATGCACGCTATCGCATACAGCGCGACGTTTTTAGTCAAAATTTCCGTGGTGTTCTTGGCGCGTACCAAGCCTGACTCCAGCATGGCGAAGCCGGCGGCCATCCACATAACCAGTGCGCCGCACACCAGGAAGTAAAAGGTGTCCATGGCGTACTGAAGATGATAAATATTCTCTTCCATTGCTCATTCCCCGATCTTAAAGTTGTTAAATTTAAAGTGCTTGTTCGCCTGTTTCGCCGGTACGTATGCGCACGACCTGCTCCAGGGTTGATACAAAGATTTTGCCGTCACCGATCTTGCTGCTGTTCGCGGCTTTAGTGATGGCTTCCACCACCGCGTCCAGCTCCGTCTCGGCAACGGCAATCTCAATCTTGGTCTTGGGTAGAAAATCGACCACGTATTCTGCGCCGCGATAGAGTTCTGAATGCCCCTTTTGCCGACCAAAACCTTTTACTTCGGTTACCGTCATACCGTGCACACCGATGTCGGAAAGCGCTTCGCGCACCACATCGAGCTTGAACGGCTTGATAATCGCTGTTACCAGTTTCATCGATCTGCTCCTAAAAAAATCCCCGCACTGACGTGCGGGAAACACCGGAAATACATGACCCGGTTGCCAATCGACAGCGGCCATCAGTGCCGTAACCAACACACAACTGCTGTGTTTATTGCCTTTCTGGTGTCTCCATCTGGCGTCGATTTACACCGCAACGCGAGGTGTTGTGGTAAAGGCAACAGCCAATACCTTTAACTGTGTCTTCAAATGGAACTTTGCATAGAGCAGGCCAATACAAAAAAAACTTTGTATTTCAATCAGATAAGGATAAATGCGGGTTAAATCACAGGATTTATAAAGGAAATGCTATTTGGCTCGCACTGTTTTTGTGCCCTCGCCAAAGCGGCGCGCACCGTTTTTGATCATTGACGGGATTCGGGCATATGAATTCGTCCTTCTTTTCCCGCAGACGTCAGGACAAGCGCAAAAACAGGGAGTAGACTGCACAGCTTTGAGCAGCACCCCGAGGCCCGTTCAATGATTACCGACTTCGCTCAGCGCCTGTTACAGGAATTACAGAAAAACCTGCCCCAGATTTCCGCACTCTTGCCCAGGCGTGAATTGCATCTGGCCCTGCAATCGGCACTGGGCCGACTGGATCTGGTAACGCGCGAGGAATTTGATGCACAACAGGCGGTACTGGCGCGCACCCGCGAAAAGCTCGAACAGTTAGAAAAGACACTGGCCGACCTCGAAGCCGGCGCAGACAATTAAACCCTGGTCGCGAGCCGTTTCATTCGCAACCAGGTTTGTTTATAGTGCACAGCTCTTTTATTCGACATCGCAAGGAATGCCTATGTCATTGGCCATTGTTTACTCTCGCGCAAAACTCGGCATCAATGCCCCACTGGTCACTGTAGAAGTTCACCTCTCCAATGGCTTGCCCAGTCTTTCCATCGTCGGTTTACCGGAAACGGCGGTGAAAGAAAGCAAGGACCGGGTGCGCAGCGCCATCCTTAATAGCCACTTTGAATTTCCTGCTCGCCGTATCACCGTCAATCTGGCGCCGGCCGACCTGCCGAAAGAAGGGGGTCGCTATGATCTGCCCATTGCACTCGGCATCCTCGCCGCCTCCGGACAAATTCCCACAGAAAGCCTGACTGCCTATGAATTCCTGGGTGAACTGGCACTGTCCGGCGAGCTTCGCCCGATCACCGCCGCGTTGCCCGCCGCCCTCGCGAGCGGCGATGCCCAACGCCATTTGATCTTACCCACGCCCAATGCCAGTGAAGCCGCACTGAGCCATATCACCCGGGTGTATGGCAGTGATAATTTGCTGCAGGTATGTGCACATTTACATCAGCGGGAATTTTTGTTTCAGGCCGAAACCGCTATCGCGGTTGAACATGGCGATCAATTGGACCTGAGCGATGTAAAAGGACAGGCGCAAGCAAAACGCGCACTGGAAATTGCAGCCAGCGGCGGGCATAACTTACTCCTCTACGGCCCGCCCGGTACCGGCAAGACGATGTTAGCCAGCCGCTTGCCCGGTATCTTACCGGCGCTTGATGAGCGAGAGATGCTGGATGTTGCGGCGGTTTATTCGGTGGCGCCGCAGACCAGTAGCCACCCCTGGCGCAAGCGACCTTTTCGCGCGCCGCATCACACAACCTCTGCGATTGCGCTGGTTGGCGGCGGCAGCAATCCGCGTCCCGGCGAGATTTCACTGGCACATCGCGGGGTGTTGTTTCTTGACGAATTACCGGAGTTCCAACGGCATGTGCTGGAAGTCTTGCGAGAACCGCTGGAAAGTGGCGAAGTACGAATTTCCCGTGCAAAAGCCCAGGTCACTTATCCGGCACATTTCCAATTGGTTGCCGCCATGAATCCTTGCCCTTGTGGTTATCACGGTAGTGATGCGGACCGGTGTCGCTGCACGCCGGATCAGGTCCGCCGCTATCGCGATAAGGTTTCTGGCCCCCTGTTGGATCGCATTGATATGCATGTGCCCGTTCGAGCGCTCAAGCAAGGTGAGTTATATGCACCGTCCACCGGCGATAACAGCACCCACGTGCGCGAGCGAGTGGAGCAAACCAGACGGCGACAACTCGACCGACAAGGGAAATGCAATCACCAGCTCAGCGCACCGGAACTGGAACGTTTTTGCCAGTTGAATAATCAGGACAAATTATTATTAGAACAGGCGATCAACAAACTGGGTCTGTCAACGCGCGCGTATCATCGTGTGTTAAAAGTAGCGCGCACCCTGGCGGATATGGAAGGATTGGAACAGCCGGGCACGGCACAACTTACTGAAGCCTTGAGCTATCGCACGCTGGATCGACAGGGTATTCAATAGGACCGGACATGGATTCATGCCGGCAAAGAGATAACATGTTTAGCCCGGCAATAAATTTCCACGCAATAATGAAAATATGTCATCCAGACTTTGCGGCTCGGCAAAATAATTTCCCTGCATATGATCGCAGCCGCTCTGGGCCAGCCACTCTTTCTGCTCATCATTTTCCACGCCGTCCGCAACGACGACTTTGCCAAGGTTGCGCGCCAGCGTAATCATCGCGGAAACCAGGCGACGGTCATTGCGGCTGCGTTGCAATTCCGCCATAAAACGTGAGTCGATCTTTACTGCGGTTATCGGCAAGCGCTGCAAATGCAAAAATGATGAGCTGCCGGTACCGAAGTTGCCCAACGAAAAATTAATACCAAAGAAGGACAACGGCCGCATGCATAAACTGACCAGGTCAATGTTTTCCATAAACGAGGTTTCGGTTAATTCCAGTTCAATATCACCGGCCTGGATTCCTGTATCAGAAAAGATGGTGGCGATCTCTTGCACCAGGCGATCATCTTTGAATTGACGCACCGACAGATTGATAGACATCACCAGTTCTTCGCCGAAGACGGCGTGCAGTTTTTTGAGGTCTGTGCAGGCTTGTCGGATCGCCCAATAACCAATGGCGGTGATCAAACCGGTGTCTTCCGCTATCGCAACAAATTCATTCGCACTGAGGATGCCTCGCTCAGGATGATCCCAACGCAACAACGACTCCAACGCAATAATGCGACCGGTATTCACATCGATACGCGGTTGGTATTCAAGAAAGAACTGTTCTTTCTTGAGCGCTTTGCGCAGGTCGGATTCAAGGCGCAACTGGCGCCGCACATCCTGGTTCATCGCATCGGTGAAGAAACAGTAACTGCTGCCATCTTCCTGTTTGGCCTTGTACATGGCGAGGTCGGCATTTTTAAGTAAGGTATCCGCATCACGACCCGCCTGGGGATACATGGCGATGCCGATGCTGCACCCCACCACGACTTCATAACCGCCGATCTGGGAGGGTATGGAGATGGAATCGATAACCTTTTGTGCAATGTGCGCCACGTCGGTGTTGTTCTCGATATTTTGCAGTAGCAAGGTAAATTCATCGCCGCCCATACGCGCCACCGAATCGCTGCGCCGCATGCAGTTACTCAAACGCTCGGCACAAATCCGGATAACCGCATCGCCGGCGTCGTGGCCGAAATTATCGTTAACCTGTTTGAAGCCGTTAAGGTCGATAAACATCAAGGTAAAAAAGGTGTTATCGCGTTCCGCCAGGCGAATCGCATGTTCAAGGCGGTCGCGAAATAAAATACGGTTGGGAATATCCGTTAACGGATCATAGTGGGCCAGCCGCGCGAGGTGTTGTTCTGTCAGCTTGCGTTCGATGGCATAGCGCAGGGTGCGCTCAAGGAGTTCACAATCGATCTGGCCCTTGATCAAATAGTCAGATGCACCAGCGCGGATCGCTTCGCGATCCACTTCGGTTTCCATCTCATCGGTCATCACTACGATGGGCGTCTGACAGGCTTGGACCCGCGCCGCATTGAGCAGGTCGCGCGCGCTACTACCGCCCCAATAATAATCGAGCAGCACGACATCGTAATCCTGGGAGAGAATTTTGGGTAAAGCGGCTTCCAGCTGATTACACCAGGTCAACTGATATTCGACATGACGAACTTGCGAGAGAATATCTGCGATAAGCAAATACTCGCCATACTCGCGATCAATAAACAAGATCTTTATTTTTTTATCCATACCACCGGACTCCCTGGATGCGAGGAGCGTAACCACTTTTTCAAATACCCCTTCACATTAGGGCGAAGACTCTACACCAGCCGCACAGCGGAATAAATAACTATCGTTGGTTTATAACCAAGTCAAAAGTTGGGCGCGTTATTCATCACTATTAGTTACTGGAATGGTTATAGCCACGTGAAAAAACACTTTTGCACATTGCAAGGTAATTATCCCTTGTTACAATGCGGACCCTTTTTGCTTAACCTGCATTTTACGCAATTGTTCCCTGTTCAGATCTGATGATCATCGAGGTTCTGTGACGCAACTCAATGCCCGCCAACGCGAAGCCGTGCTTTACATTGACGGCCCCTGCCTGGTACTGGCCGGCGCAGGCAGCGGCAAGACCAGCGTGATCACACGCAAGATTGCCTACCTGATCCAGCAGTGTGATCTGCCGGCCCGTCATATCGCTGCGTTAACCTTTACCAACAAGGCCGCCCGCGAGATGAAGGAGCGCGTAACCGGCCTGGTCAAAGGTGCCGCCGCCAAGGGTTTAACCGTGTCGACCTTTCACAACCTCGGGCTCAATATCATTCGCCGCGAATACAAAACCCTGGGCTTTAAACCGGGTTTCTCCATCTTCGATGCGGAAGACGCGCGCGCCCTGTTAAAGGAGTTGATGCTGCGCGATGGTGATCTCGACAGCGATCATCTCGACCTGGTCCAGCACCAGATCTCCAATTGGAAGAACGATCTTACCGCGCCCGAACATGCCCTTAGCCATGCCCAAAGCCCGGGCGAACAATCCATCGCGCTGGTTTACCAGCGTTACAACCAAGCGTTGCGCGCCTACAACGCGGTGGATTTTGATGATTTAATTTTGATCCCGGTTCACCTGTTCCAGCAGCACAACGAGGTGCTTGCCCGCTGGCAACGCAAGATCCGTTACCTGCTGGTGGACGAGTATCAGGACACCAACTCCAGCCAGTACCTGCTGGTAAAACTGCTGGTGGGCGACCGCGGCGCGCTGACGGTAGTGGGTGATGACGACCAGTCCATCTACGCCTGGCGCGGGGCTCGCCCGGAAAACATGTCGCTGCTCAAGCAAGACTTTCCCTCACTTAAAGTCATTAAACTTGAACAGAATTACCGCTCGACCAGCCGTATCCTGCGGGTGGCCAACCATCTGATTGCCAACAACCCGCACGAATTCGACAAGGCGCTCTGGAGCGAAATGGGCTTGGGTGATCCCATTCGTGTGGTGCGCTGCCCCAACGAAGACGCCGAAGCCGAACGCATTGCCACTGAAATTCTCACGCAACGTTTACGCCAACAGAATAAGTTTCGCGATTACGCCATTCTGTACCGGGGTAATCACCAGGCCCGCCTGCTGGAGCTCAAGCTGCAGCATCATCAGATTCCGTACAAGATCAGCGGCGGTTCTTCATTTTTTGCCAAGACAGAAATCAAAGATGTCATGGCCTACCTGCGCCTGATCATCAACCCGGATGACGACAATGCGTTCTTGCGCATTATCAACACACCCCGCCGCCAGATCGGCACCAATACCCTCGAAGCGCTCGGTCACTATGCAGGCGAGCGCCACATCAGTCTGTTCGCTGCCGCTCAGGAAATGGGTATTCAAAGTCACATTCCCGAGAAGAATCTCGAGCGTCTGCAACGCTTTACGCACTGGCTGAATCAGGTGGCAAACAACTGCCGCACCGCTGACCCGGTGTCGGCGATTCGCGAGATGCTCAACGATATCGATTACGAAGGTTGGCTGCACCAAAATGCGTCCAGCAGCAAAGCGGCCGAGAAGCGCCTGGAGAACGTGTTTTATCTGGTGGAATCCCTGCAGAAAACCCTGGATAAAAGTGCGAACGATGACGAAGAGGAAGAAGCGCGCATCGAAGATGCCATCGCCAAGCTGGTGTTGCGTGACCTGCTGGAACGGCAGGAAGAGGAAGACCTGAGCGATCAGGTGCAGTTGATGACACTGCACGCGTCCAAAGGCCTGGAGTTCCCTCACGTCTTTATGGTCGGCATGGAAGAAGACCTGTTACCCCACCGCAACAGCATTGAAGACAACAACATCGAAGAAGAGCGGCGGCTCACCTATGTGGGGATTACCCGCGCGCAAAAAACACTGACCATGACCCTCGCGGGCAAGCGCAAACAATTCGGCGATATCAGCGAAACCACGCCCAGCCGTTTTCTGGATGAACTGCCGCCGGAAGATGTCGAACGCGAAGGTTTTGGCGAGCTCAGTCCGGAAAAGAATTTTGCCAAAGGTGAAGAGACACTGGCTTCCTTGATGAATTTGTTTGACTAAACACTACCGCTACATTCATCTGGCGGCCTGACGCTGTATTGAAACCCAACCTGGGCACAACGCATGACTGCTTATCGGTTGCCATGTTTTACACATGGAACTGGGCTTAAGAATAAGCAATAATAAACTCTATAAAAATTGCAGAGCCATGCATCATGTCGACTGAAAGTTTTCTACCTCCACTACACCCTCAATTTCGCTACCGGGTTGATATTGTAGGTAACGAAAAAACCCCCGTGCTGGTGATAGATAATTTTTTACATGAAGCGGAAGCGCTCTTGGGTTTTGCCGTAAAATTTGGCGAGTTCCGCGATGGGACAGATTATTACCCCGGCATTCAATCAAAGGTCCCGGAATTTTATAGCCAGGCACTGCAAACTTACTTACCTGATATTATTTGCGAAGCGTTTCATCTCACCAAAGACAACATACATTATTCCCAATCCATGTATTCCCTTGTGCTTACGCCACCCGCGCGCCTGGCGTTGCCGCAATCGCGACCGCATGTGGATACCATCAAGAAAGAAAAGTTGGCCTGTGTACATTATCTTTGTACGCCTGACAAAGGTGGCACATCAATCTATCGCCATAGAGCAACCGGTTTTGAACAGCTTTCACCCGAGCGAATGGATGTGTATGGGGAGCATCTTGCCAAAGAAGCGCTGGATACCAGCTGGCATAACAAATACATCAATGGCTCTAATCAATATTATGAAGAGATAGCCCGTTACGAAGCCAGCTTTAACCGTTTGATTATGTACCCCAGTGATGTATTACACTCCGCGTCCATTCCTGAAAAATTCCAGTTTGTTCCCAACCCGCTTGTCGGGCGGCTAACGTTAAACAGTTTTATTTATTTAAAATAACGCCGCAAAGCCGGAGGTCAAGTCCACTCTGGCGCCTTGCAATAATATTGTAAGTAATCGTGATGCAATGGCATCTTCTGAACCGTTTTCTGTACCGAGCTTCTGATACCTTCCAGAAACTGCTTCAATTCAGCATCGGTCATTTCATTTGCCACCGCATGATAACGCTCAGGCACAACGCCCTGACCTACCATCACATGCAGCCAGGATGGTTCGGCAAAAAGCTTATAGGGTGATTCCACAAAAAGCTTTCCGGTTTCCCTGAATAAATTAATGCGATGCGCAAGCGATGCCGGTATCGGCATATTTTTACAATAGCGCCAGAAATCGCTGTCTTCCCTTTCGGTCAAATGATAATGCATCACAATGAAATCCCTTATGGACAGGATTTCCGTTTTCATCTGCGCATTGTATTCTTCAATATCGCCGCTGAAAATTCCGTTGGAAGGAAACATTTGCAATAGTCGCGTTATACCGCGCTGAATCAAATGAATACTGGTGGATTCCAGTGGCTCAATAAATCCACTCGACAACCCCAAGGCGACACAATTTTTATTCCAATGCTTAAGGCGCTGACCTGCTTTAAAGCGGATGATCTTTGGCTCAGAAATGATGCGACCTTCGACGTTGTCTAGCAGGGTTTTTCTGGCCTCATCATCGGACATATATCGGCTGCAATACACCAGGCCATTACCGACCCGGTGCTGTAAAGGAATTTGCCAGCGCCAGCCAGCGGTGTGTGCGATGGATCGGGTATAGGGCACCGGCTCACGAATCGATTCCGTTTGCACCGCCAGCGCACTATCGCAGGGCAACCAGTGTGACCAGTCTTCGAAACCGGTGTGTAAAGCCTGTTCAATTAACAATGCGCGGAAGCCGGAGCAATCGATAAAAAAATCGCCCGCAACGGTTTCACCGGAAGCCAACTGGATCGACCTGATATACCCGCCGTCATCAAGAGCGACATCCTGCACCTTTCCTTCTATACGTGTCGCACCGGCCTTTTCAGCAATGCTGCGCAAAAACCTTGCATAGAGACCGGCGTCGATATGGTATGCATAGGTCAAAGGTGATCCCGGCATGTGAGAGAATTTATTCTGTAATGCCGCTTGATACTCCACGGAGTATTCACCCAGTGGGTAATTCACGCCTAACTCCAACCCTTTACGCCAGAAGTGTTGGAAACTGGCTGCCCAGGTATCCTTACCCGTGTAACCAAAAGGATGGATGTAACTTTCGTTGACATTTTTCCAGTTTTCAAACGATATGCCTAACTTGATGGTTCCTTTCACAAAGGCCATCAATTCCTGCTCGTTAATACCAAGGTAACGGTTAAACAGGATCAAGGGCGGCACCGTCGCTTCGCCAACACCGACAGTGGAAATTTCATCGGATTCAATCAGGGTCACAGAAAGACTTTTCCCTAATAATTTGGAAAAAGCCGCTGCAGCCATCCAGCCCGCCGTACCGCCACCCACGATGACCAGGTTTTTAACGGTTTGATTGCCGATCATATTGATACCATTCGTTGTTATTATCCGGCTGCCGGTGGAGTGCACTTAGCGGTTTAAATGGTTCAATAATTTCGCACGAATTTTCCGCGCGTTATCATCCGTCAATTCACCAATGGCACCTTGGGCTGGTTCCGGGATATGTGAAAAATTATCTTTGCAATAATCAAAAATATAATGATCAAACATCATCTTCCAGGCTGCCCGCTGCTCGGGCGGCAAGTCGCGAATGGACAAGATCGAGTGGAACAGCGCATTGACCGGCTTACCATACAATGCGGGCGAACCTTTAAACCAATAATTCACCAGGATATTCAGCGGGCTCAGGCTTTCCACATGATGCCACCACATGCTGGGAATAAAGATGCCATCACCTGGTTCCAGATCGGCAGTCCGGGCGTGCTCTAACGCCTGTTTAAATTTGGGAAATTTTTCAAAATCAGGGTTATAAAAATCCACCAGGCTGATCGCTTGTCCGGCCGGGGTTTTATCCAGCGGGCCTACATAGAGATTTTCCATTTGCTCGAAGGGAAATAAGGTAAAGCGCCTGTGTCCGACCACCGAACAGGCAATATTCAACGGGCTGTCCCAGTGAGCGGCGATACGGCATTTATTGGACAACCAGATACTGACGAGTGGGTTGTGCTGCTGCAAATCAAGATCATTATCGGCACGAAAACCCGGCAGATAACTGTCGATCACTGTAGAGCCAATATAAATGGTGGGCGGTTTAGCGTTGTCAGCCTGGGCAGCAAATTGCCTTAGCGCGAAATCCAGCTTGGTGCTGACAGTATCGTAGTTAAACCCTGTGAGGGCTTCATTATAAAAAATACGGCCGTTGTTCTCCGGCTTACCTAAAAAGGCCGCCACCTCCTGGCCTTGATAGAATTGCAATAAATAACGCGCTGCATCTTCATCGGAAACCAGACCCGCCTGCACAATCGGCCAGGAAGATGCCAAGCCTTTCAGGATTAACGGTTCCGTTGATGACAAGACCTCATCCGGAATCCGGTCTGGCGTACAGCCATCAATCACTTTAACTGTTTTATCAACGCTGATCATAAATGCCGCCAGGTTTCATTTGTTGGAAATGATTCAGGATGCCTGATGTGCTAACTTTTTCTCAACGCGGGCGATCAACTTGACAACATTGGCATGGGACGCCAACACCATGTAGATGCATTCCATAAAGCCTTTACTGTGCAACGCTGTTATTGCACCACCTTGTAAAGCCGCCAGTTTATCTTCGTTGATGGTATAAAGCCCTGCCAGGTTATGGCGCTCACCATTTTTAAGGGTGATTTCCAACGCGACCACTTCCAACAACTCCTGAGCTAACAACGCATCAACAAATTGTTCATTCAACTCGGTACCGTATTGGATGTACTCCAGTAAATCCACCACCGATTCCAGATAGGGCGAATAGCCGCCGTGGGGTAAAAAGACCGGCTCGCCCTGAGTCTCGCTGATGCGCGGGCTATCCATATCCACATACACCATCTTGGTGAGCTGACTGGATTCCTGGCCGGGCTGTGGCGGTTGGATACCGATCAGGAAAGGTCTTCTTTTTACTGACACAGGAATATATTGTGCGTCCCATCCCTGCTCTGACAGAAACAGGTTTTCATTCTGGCGCAAGCCCATTAACGCAATAGGAATAAATTTTCCTGTCTCTGCATTTTTCTGGAAAAAAATAGGGTATTCATTTTGTACTGCGCGAAATTCCTGTGGAAAGGTCACCACTGACATATCGTTATCGCCGTAGCGCGTTGAGTGTTCACGAATAACGCGTAACGCTTTATGGGCGACATTATTTAACAGAGCAAAATTAGGCATAGGGTCTCCGGGAGGAAATGCCTCCAATAAGGAAATTAGATCGTCTGCATCCCATGGAGCTTTATTTTTTCTATCAGCTCGCGGTTGGGTTGCAATATTTTTTTCAGTTGCTGGATATGCTGCGCATTTTCCATGAACAAGGCTTCAGCTTTCTTCCAGTGTTTTTCGTGTATATGTTTGCGATTACGGGTGCTGCTGCCGGAGGCAATCTCGGTAGTACCTTTCATACCATAATAGACATACTGGTAACTGGCAGAGGGAAACATCTCTTCGCGCAGCACTTCATCATGCAGCCAGGGCGACTGCACCTTCCATAATTCCAGCAGCTCTTTCAAGCTATCCGGTATCGTATTGGCAGCGCTGTTATCACGCCAGTAGGCAGAATCGGTGCGCCTGGTCAATACATAATGTAATTTTAAGAAGTCGATAATGCGTTCCCAGTGATGGCTCATGGTGTTGTTAAAGCGCTTGGCTATTGTATCCATCACCCTGCGATTAGCAGGAAACTGTTGCGCAATCATCTTTGCCGACAGCTCGATCAATACCAGGGCAGTTGCCTCAAGCGGCTCGATAAAGCCGGCAGACAATCCAATGGCTACACAGTTTTTATGCCAGAAGGTTTTCCTGTGCCCGGGGTTGAACGTAATCTTTCTGACCGCCAGCTTTTCAGCCAATTCACTACCCACCGAAGGAGCAAGGTAATGACGCAGCTCGCGCTCCGCAGCTTCATCTGTCGTATAAGCGCTGGAAAACACGTGGCCAATACCGCGCCGGGATTGCAAGCCAATATCCCAGATCCAGCCATTCGTTTGTGCAGTGGAGAGTGTATGCGATGCAATAGCCGTTTGATCCTCTGCATAGGGAATTTGCACGGCAAGGGCAGCGTCGTTAAATAAAACAGTCTTCCGGGAAATAAAAGGAATGCTGTAATGCTTTTCCGTTAGCAAAGATGACAAACCCGTGCAATCGATAAATAAATCGCCAGGAATGTTGCCCTGGGCATCGGTCGTCACGGATTCTATATCGCCATTGTCTTGCGAGTTTATGTGGATCACATTCGCACTGACATAGTGTACGTCGAGCTTTTCTACACAATGTTTGTGTAAAAAAGGCGCAAATTTTCCGGCATCCAAATGGTAGCCATAATTTAATACCGCACCGAATTCCGCCGTGGTAATTTGTTTGGGCGCATTGCCCACATCACATATTGCCGCTTGCGGGCAAACCGCGTTGGCAAAAGGGATTTTATCTTTGAAGGGCAACCAGAAAGGTGCCAGATTTATGTCGTGGTATTTAGCCGGTGGCGTAAACGGATGGTAGTAGTCATCCTCTTGGGACAAGCTTGTCCAGCGGGAAAATTTGGAACCTTGTTTAAAGCTGGCATCACACTCACGGAAAAAATCCGTTTCTGATACGCCGATAGTTTGCAAGGTTGCACGCATGGTAGGCCAGGTACCTTCGCCTACACCGATGGGGTGTACATCGGGAGATTCGATCAGCGTAACCTGAACATGCGCAGGACTTGATGCCGCAATTATACCTGCCGATAACCAACCTGCGGAACCGCCACCCACGATGACAACCCGGGTTATTTGATCTGTCATAAACGACCTACAGATTTCTAATAATTATTGATTAACACGCAGTATGAACAGAAAACAGGGCCAGCGTAAAGCGCTAAAAAAGCCGCTGTTTCCAGCGGCTTTTCGTTTGCAGTACAACAA
>CAMLOU010000074.1 GCA_946481735.1 uncultured Cellvibrio sp. | reverse complement strand
TGCCCGCCGACGACAATCAATTGTTCAGTAATAAACGACGAGGGCAGTCGATATTCATCACGCCCGGAAAAAGACGCACCATTGCCCGCGGAATTAACAACCACAACCTCGGGATGTTTCATCCGCAGCCACAAAAAAAATTCCTCCAGCAATTCTTCGTAACCACTCATGGCCAGCCCGGAGCGAATCAGCGAATCAATAGCCTCGCCGTCGATATTTTTGGTGCCCACCCGGTGAATGCCCCAACTCCAGTTCAGCACGCGCACGCCGTCTTCCACCAGGTTTACCGAGGCGGCGATATTGGCGGTAATGCCTGCGTCAGAATTGCGTTCGACAATAACATCAAACGCCGGCCCCACATTATCAAACCCGCGCAGAAATCCGCTGTTACCTCCGTTGTCCCAGGTGGCGGCGAGAATACCGGCCACGGTTGAACCGTGGGAGTCCGGTGTATCGGCGTCGCGCCCATATAAGCAGGTGCGTTTTTTGGAGTGGCGGCAATCGCCGAGGTATTCCGAAAAATCCGGCGAATCAAAGTCGACATTTCTTTCTATGATACCAATGCGTATCGGGTGTGTTTTATTGGGCTTTTCTGCGCTATTCATATGCCGCTTATAAAAATCCACGGCGTCAAAAAAACGGTTGGCGATGAGTTCCGTTTCGTTAGGTTTGTCGGTCGTTAATTCTGTTTCGCCCTCCGCAGGAAAATGTTGTTCTACGTTTTTTTCCGGATCGGTTTCCTCAATGACAACCGCATCGACGCTTACCTCGCTGCCCAGGCGCAGTACGAGTGCATCGCGTTCGATCAGGTTGTTGGCGGGCAAGCGCAATTGATAGGTGTTGAGCGGCGGAATCATCCCGACAATGCTGGCGTTATATTTTTGCGCAAGCCGGCGGGCTTCCGTTAAACCCTCGTAACGCTCTTCAATGATCACACTGACAAGGTCGACGTAGGTCGTTAATCCATCCATGTTTTTTGCTACATCCGCTTCGGTAGCGGCCACCACGTGGCTGCCACCCATACTCAGCCAGACGGCGTTGCTGGCGTGCCTGGCGTGTTCAATCCACACGGGTCCACTGTTAACCCGGCGGCCGGACAGGGTGATGCGCAATTGATTGTCTGCACGCTGGACCTGTGCCGCGGGCAAGGATTTTCCGTTGAGTTTTACCTTGAGCTTACCGGCCGACGCACCTTCGGCAAGGGTGAGGCAAAAGGTGTGTGTTTGCTCGTTGAAGATATCACCACAGCGTTCCAGGTGCTGAATACGCAAAGCATCCGCGTAGCTGTGGTGGATGATAAACAACAGCATCACGCAGGCAGACCAGCGGCGGTAGAGGGTTTTCCGCACAGGCTTTTCTCCGTAGTGTTTAACTAGGGTTATTGAAGCACGTCCGCCTGGTCTTGTTTGTGGGTTAGTGCACTCTGGGCGCAGGCGTCCTGCAACTGCGGGTATAGCCGAAACACGCCTTCAATCGGTTCAATATGGGCTTTGGCCAAGGCTTTGAGCGGCTGGAATTGAACGTCTGTCAGGATGAGTTGCGCCTGTTCTTTACGGCAATGATTGATCAATTTTGTCAGTGCAGCCACGCCGCCGGCATCCAGCAGGTTGACGTTATCCAGGTACACGATTACGCCTTTGCCCGCTTCACAATAGCGGGTGAGTTCGCCAAAGATTTTATCGGCAGCGGCAAAAAATAAGGGGCCGGTAATTTTAAACACCCGCCAGTTGGCCGGTAGTGTATCGGGCACATATTGCCTGTTGCCGGTGATCTCCACCACGCGCGTTAACGCCGCGATATCTTTCATAAATAACACCGCCGCCAACAAAATGCCGGCGGTGATGGCAATCACCATGTCGAATAAGATGGTGAGTAAAAAACAGGTAAAAAATATCCAGCGGTCACTGGTTTGTGCGCTGCGAATCATGTGCACACTTTTAGGTGCTTCGCTCATGTTCCAGGCGACCACCATCAACAAAGCGGCCATGCCGGACATAGGTAAATGACCTAACAGCGGCGCTAACATCACCAGGCCGAGTAGCACAACAAGGGCGTGGATCATGGCGGCTACCGGCGATTGCGCGCCGGCTTTTACATTCGCGGCGGAACGCGCGATGGCGGCGGTTGCGGTAATGCCACCAAAAAAAGGTGTGACAATGTTGCCGATGCCCTGACCGAGTAATTCGCTGTTGGCGCTGTGGCGTTTACCGGACATGCCATCGAGCACGACAGCGCACAACAGGGATTCAATGGCACCGAGCATGGCGATGGCAAATGCCGCCGGCAAAAGATCGCCCAGCATCTGCCAGGTGATGCCCAGCGGTTGACCGTTTGCATCGGGTTGCGCCCAGGGCAAGGTCAGTTGCGGCAGGATGGCGGGGATGCCTTGCATCACTGTGCCGTCGGCTGCGGTGTAGGAAAAGCGTGAGTCAATGGTATCTACCGGCATGCCCAAATAGTTGAGCAGCCACGCGAATAAACCGGCAAAAAAAACGGCGGGCAGATGCGCAGGGATAGCCAGTTTCAACAAAGGCCACACCAGCATAATGCCCAGGGTTGCACTCGCCACCCACACGCTGGGCCAATGAATATGGTGCAGATTTGCCGCCAGCAGGCTGAGCTTGGCCGTAAAGTGTTCCGGCATGGTGGCGATGGACAGCCCCAAAAAATCATTGATTTGCAGCACGGCAATCACCACCGCAATACCGCCGGTAAAACCCAGGGTGACGGGCTCGGGAATATATTCAATCAAACGCCCCAGGCGCAGCAGCGCCATGGCGATCAATATCATCCCGGCCATTACACTCGCTACCAGCAAACCGCCCAAACCATACTGTTGGGTGATGGGATAAAGAATCACGACGAACGCAGCGGTCGGGCCGGAAATGCTGAAACGTGAACCGCCGGTGAGTGCAATCACAAAGCCGGCGATGGCTGCGGTGTATAACCCGTACTGCGGCGCAACACCGCTGGCAATCGCCAATGCCATGGCCAGGGGAATGGCAATGATGCCGACGGTCAGCCCGGCGAAGACATCCTTACGAAAGTGAACCCGTGTGTAAGCGTCCTGCAAGCAGGCTTCCCGAAAGGCATGGGCAATACGTAACGAAAATAAGTGAGCCCGGTGTGGCATAGCGATGCCCTGCTGCAATGGCGGAAGGAGCTTTTATTATAGCCAGCAATCGCTATTCGGGGTGACCAAACCGCCAGAAAGGAGAGGCACCAAGATAAAGCAGTATGAATGATTGCGGCTGTGGCCTGGTCAGGCTGCTGGCCATCCGTCCGGTTTATCTGGAATAAATTGTTGGAGGATTACCATAAACAGGAAGGAGAGGTGCGTTGTCCTCCGGGTAACACTTGTCGGATCAAATAAGGAGCGTGAGTATGAATAAGCCAGTTATCGATAAAGATAAGGAAAACCCTTCCCTGGACGATGTGATCGGCGCGATGGAGCGACTGATGCGATTGTTTCAGATGGAGCGAATCCTGTATCTGATCTTCGGTATTGCATCGCTGGTGCTGTTTGTCTTTGCTGCCTACCGTGTTTTTTCTTCGGGCACTATCAGTTCAACCGATATGAATATCGTCCTGGGCGCGACCGGTATCTCGGCGGCCTGTTCCAGTCGTGTAGTGTATTTCCTGAATAAAGCCTTCGGTATTGTTGAATCCATTGTCATGCAAAAAGTATCGCAAGGAGATGACGATGGAAAACAATAATGAACTCTTGCAACGCATCCATAAGCTGGAGCGTTCATCGCGCATGGCAATTCCTTTTGGCATAATCGGCGTGCTCGGTATTCTGGCCGCGTTGTATTTTTCGGCGCGCGCGTTACAGGATGCACGCGCCGAACTGGCCGTGGCGGAGCAAACCCTGGCGCAAATCCAGGGCGACATTGATCTTGCCCAGTCGAAGCTGGAGGCGTTGAATAAAACCCTGGCGGACCTATCCGAAAGAGGTTCACCCTTGGGCAATGCAGACATCGGAACGGCATTAAGCCAATTGGCCACCATTGATTCTTCCCTGGCCGTTGCAACGGCCAAGGTGTCGCAATCTACTTACCGGGCTACCGGTAGCCGCTACGGTGCAATGAGTGTTGATATTTTTTATTGTGCGGACGCCGGTCCCAAAAACAGGGCACTGGCGCAAGACATTATGGCACTGAATGAGGGCAAGGTTGGCGGGCGGTGGCGCGTGCGGGAACTGTCGGCGGCAACCAATGCCACGCAAGGTTATCGGCTTACGGTGGATACGGTCCGGTTTAATGCAGATGAGCGCGAGGTTGCACAGGCCTTGCAGGAAGACGCGCAAAAAATAACGGGCAGCGAAATCAGATTGCAACAAATCAAATATCCCACGCCAGGCTACATCAGTTTGTTTCTGTGCGGTCAAAAATAGTGCTTTAGGCGAAGTGGTAAATAGCTGCGCCACTTCCAGGTTGGCACCTGCTTCTTATATTTCACAAAAAAGTCAGGCTCTGTTAGGCAACTAACAGAGCTGTTGTGACTTTAAGATTACCGTCACATTCAGGTATCACGCTATAAGAGTGGCAACTCAACGATTGGCCGCGAGAATACTAGCGCCGGATTCATCGGAGCCCTTTTGAAATTTTTACACACGACTATATGACTGCAGGAGTCCGCGATGACAACAGATCAAATTAATGAAGTATTGGATTGGTTGCGCGATGCATTTGCGATGGAATTGCAATCGGGCCGGGTTTTCACCAATCTCGTTAATCGAATGGAAGATTACCCGCGCTTGAAAAACAAATTCAAAGAGCACCTGGAACAAACCTACCAACAGCAAGAGCTGCTCAAAGGATGTATCGAACGCCTGGGCAGTAGTCCGTCGATAATGAAAGACCTGGCGGGCAAGGTCATTGCGTTTGGTCAATCGGTAGCGGGAATGAGCGTCAGCGATGAGGTGGTGAAAGCCACCATGAGCAGCTATGTATTCAAGCAAATGGAAATTTCTTCTTACACAATCCTGATCGCTGCCTCGGAAGCGCGCGGTGATTCCGAAACCAAAGCCGTGTGCGAAACCATCCTCGCCCAGGAAGTCGCCATGGCGAACTGGCTGCGTGAGAACTTGCCATTGATTACGCGGGAGTTTTTGAATCGGTCGGAGCAGATGGAGCTTGTTGTCGAAGCATAAAACCCTAACGCGGTTAATAGCATGACGCAGCAAATAAAAAGGGCGATAAGATCATCTCTTATCGCCCTTTTGTATTACGGGATTAATGACGTTTGCCGAGCATTTTTTCCCGCGACTGTTGCGCGCGCGCTGCACCGATGGCGGTTTCCACATCTTTCACTTCTTCCGGCGGTGGCAATACCGCAGGGAAGCCAAGGCTTTCGATCCACAATTCTCTCGCCCAACCTTTGGTGTGATACAGGTGGTGCTCTTCATCCTCATTAACTGCTTCGTATGCCTGGTTCAGAATCTTGGCTTCTTTTGCGGGTAATTTATCCGCGAGTAACCCGATTAGTTCCCAATTGGAATGGTCTTTGGTCTCGGCCAGTACCACACATTCGGCGGCTACCAGTTGCGCGGCCTGGGCATCGCCAGAGGCTTTGGCTAACTTGATTGCAGCGACGAGAGACTCGCCCAGATGTGATACCACTTCCCGTCCTGGTGTTTGCGCTTCCGGGTCCAGTTCCAGCTCCTTAAATACATTCAATAGTACCTCGTGATGGGTCTGGGTTTCTTCCAGATAACCCTCCCACTCTTTACGTAGATCTTTGTTGGTCGCGCAGGAAATGGCAGCTTGGTAAATCAATATTCCGCCCATTTCAGTTTCCAATGCTTGATACAACAATTCATGCACTTGCGATTTATTACCTGATTTGCTGGCCATGGTCATCTCCATTAACGGTTAGTGAAATTATAGGTCTAACTGAAAACATCAGTATCTGATGTGACATTGGCTTCGATAACAAATTCTGACCAGGCAGATAAAAAGAACAAAAGGTGAAGCAATTAAAAGGTGCAATGTCGTGCAAATATCGATTAAAGTAGTGGTTGGATTAAAACGATTTGGAGGAACAACCTATGCCCGTCTGGCTTCCTTTGCTCAAGGCTTCATTGCCTTACGTCACACAGATTGTCGCAACGGCTATACCGGCGTTTACCGCCAAGCCGGTAGAAGAAAAAACAGATGATATTACGGCGCAGCAAATTGCGGAGCTGCAATCTGCTGCGACGCAAAACGCTGAGTCAATTCATGTGTTGGCAGAAAAACTCCAGCAGACAATTGAGGGTATTGAGGCTGCCGGAATCGACTTGCAGAAAAAAATAGTATTCTTCAAGCGCCTGGCTTATGGCGCTATTGCCGTAGCGGTGATTGCACTGGTTATCGCAACCGCTTCGCTCCTGTTTTGAGTTCAGCAAGTTTTACCAGGTCTTCGGGCGAAAAAGCTAAACCGTCGGGCGCTTTGCGCGATGCTGCCGGTTGCTTTTCCCCAGGAATATCGGTTTTACGTTTGTTGCGTAACTGGTTGTCCAGTGACTGCCGGTAATTGACGCAGCCGCGAATAAAATCAGGCCAGTCGGGTAGGGGCGGTAAAGGATCTGATTTTTCCGGCAAGGCCTCCCATAATGACGGATGATGCCAGCATAAATCCTGCCCGCCGTGGTCGCGATGTTCGCGAATAACGCTGCGTAATTTTTTCACTTCATTAATAAGTTCGTCATGGGACATGGTTTCCAGATCATCGTCCATAGCAGGCTCCGTTTGTTCGTTGTTATTTACTCGTTGGTGAGTGGTGCGCTAGCGGTAAAAATCCGAATGCCATTGCAAAACCGACTTGTAAGCTTTACATGGCCACAGCGACATTAGCCGTCCGGTTATCACCGAATCCAACCTTTCTGACACCTCCCTTCACCGCTATGTTTCGCTTGATCGCGTTTTTGGCGCACGACTTTGTTTTAAAGAATCGGCATGGTTTTAGCTTAATCCTATAACCCATTGTTTTGGTTTTTTGTAAATTGTTCAGGAGGTTTATATGGTTCAGCGACAAACACAGCAACCCGGTCGTTCAGGCAACAAACAGTCTCATATTAATGCCGCCCAAGTGGAAAAGTACATCGCCGGCATTGATTTTCCGTGTGATAAAGAGGGGCTTATCGATTGTGCGAAAAAGAACAAAGCACCCGATGAGGTGTTGGATGTAATGCAGCAATTCTCGCAAAAGGAGTTCAATAGTCCAATGGAAGTAGCGCAACAGTTCAGCCAGACACGCCATTAGTTCTGGTTATCAGAAAAAACTGCAACCTGAATGCATCGTACTTTTATGAGGAACACATTATGAGCTCGTTGAAAATGATTCGGGGCGGCTTTGCCGTTCTGTTATTGGCACTGCTGAGTTTTACCGCTAATGCTGATGTAGATGCTGAAGATTTTGTTGAGGAAGCCTCAGCAAAAGGCCTGGCGGAAATTGAAACAGGCAGGATGGCGTTGCGCAAAGGAACCTCACCGCAAGTGAAGGAATTTGCGCAGAAGATGATTGATGATCACACGGCGGCTAATCAGGAATTATCCGGCATCGCTCGTTCAAAAAAAGATTGGAAAATCGCTGACGACGCGGAGTTAATGAATAAAGCCAAGGCATTTATTCTTAAACAACGTGACGACGAATCGTTTGACCAGGCCTACGCTAACAATCAGGTTGTTGCCCATGAACAGACCATCGAGTTGTTTCGTGAAGCCATGGATATACGCGACCCGGAACTGCGCGCCTTTGTAGAAAAAACCTTGCCCAAGTTGGAAACCCATCTGCGCATGGCGAAGGACTTGGCAGCGGCGACCGGCGCATCTGAAGCGGAAGATGACGGCATGAATCGTGAAGGTACGGACAGCAATCGTGGCCTGGATGAAAACGGTAATATGAACAACAACCGGGGAATCAACAACGAACGCGGTATTAACAATGACAATGATGTTAATACCCGCCCGAGACCCGGTACTACTACCAGTCCGCAATAAATAAACACATATTAACCATTCGCCATTAAGGAGTCTGCGATGACAACGGCACATGTAGGTCACGTTCTGGACTGGCTGCGCGACGCCCATGCAATGGAGCAACAGGCAGAGGTGATGCTGAAGGATCTGGTGGAGCGGCTGGAACACTACCCCCAGTTGCGCGCGCATATGGAAGATCACCTGAAAGATACACGCAAACAGCAAGAGTTATTAAAAGGATGTATCGAGCGTCTGGGTAGCAGCCCTTCCACGCTCAAGGATTTAATGGGCAAGGTGATGGCCTTCGGCCAATCCGTGTCGGGTATGGCGGTGAGTGACGAAGTGGTAAAGGGTGCAATGAGCACCTATGTCTTTGCGCACATGGAGATTGCGTCTTACACCATCCTCATTGCCGCCGCCCGGGCCATTGGCGACAACGAAACCCAGCGCGTTTGCGAATCCATTTTGCAGCAGGAAATAGCCATGGCGGAATGGCTGCGTGGTCACTTGCCGGAGATTACCCAGGCGTTTCTAGCGCGTTCGGCTACGCCAGGTATGAACGCCAAACGCTAGTTAATCACGATAGATTGGGAGAATAACCTATGAGTTTTCAAAAGTACTCCACCTGTATTGATGCATGTTACGACTGTGCTGTGGCTTGTGATCATTGTTCCACTGCCTGTTTATCAGAACCGGATGTAGCGCGGATGGCAGAATGTATTCGAGCCGACATGGACTGCGCTGCCATCTGTCGGCTGGCCGCCGCGGCCATGGCGCGCGGCAGTGATTCTGCAAAGGATATCTGCCGCCTGTGCGCCGACATTTGCCAGAAGTGCGGTGATATTTGTAAACAGCATGAACCCGCGCACTGTAAGGAATGCGCACAGGCGTGTCACAAATGCGCTGCTGAATGCCGCAAGATGGCCGCTTGATTATTAATCATTTGACAGGATGTGATATGTCTGCGATTCCACGCGAAAAAACCATGGACGGTGCTCTGGGATTGTTGCGTGACGGCAACCTCTATATCACCCGCCGCTGCGAGCATTACCAAACCGATATCTTTGCCACACGGCTCTTGTTCAAAAAAACCTTTTGCATCATGGGCGAGGAAGCCGCCTGGGTTTTTTATTGTAAAGGGCGGCTCACTCGCCGGGGCGCCATGCCGCCCACCGTATTGCACTTGTTGCAAGACGAGGGCAGCGTAGCCACCCTGGACGATAAGGCACACCATTGGCGCAAACGGATGATGATGTCATTGATGACGCCGGAAAATATCCAGCGCCTGGTTGATCTAGTGGAAGAGCGCTGGCGGCGTACCCTGTATGTGTGGCAGGCCATGGGTGAAGTGGATTTGTTTGACGAGATTCAGCGCATCCTCTGTTGGGCCGTGTGTGAGTGGTGTGGCGTCGGTGTTACGGACGGCGAGCTGAACGCGCGCACGCGTGAAATTTCAGCGATGATTGACGGTGCTGGTGCAATCGGTCCCCGGCAGTGGCGCGGCGCTCTGTTGCGTCGACGCAGTGAAAAATGGATTGCGCAAAAAATTCAGGAAGCACGAAAGAAAAAGGCACCGTCGAATCGCGCTGATCCGCTTCATGTTATTGCGACCCATCGCGATGCCAAAGGCATGCTGTTAACACCCGAGGTTGCCGCTGTTGAAGTACTTAATATGTTGCGCCCCACTGTCGCTGTCGGTCGATTTGTATTATTCGCTGCAATTGCCATGCATCAATATCCGGAGTGCCGCCAGAAGCTGGCATCTGGTGGTGGCGAATACCTTGAATACTTTGTACAGGAAGTGCGCCGTTTCTATCCTTTCTTTCCGTTTATTGGCGGTGTGGTACGTGAGGCTTTTTATTGGCGTAACTGCCGCTTCCCTGTGGGCACTCGCGTCATGCTTGATGTGTACGGCACCAACCATGATTCGCGTATTTGGCAGGCGCCTTATCAGTTCCTGCCGGAGCGTTTTCGCGATTGGCAGGACAATGCTTTTTCGTTTATTCCCCAGGGCGGCGGTGGTTATTATGTAAATCATCGTTGTGCCGGCGAACAGCTTACCATTGCCTTGATGAAGCGTTGTGTGCAGCTGCTGACCAACACGATGGATTATGACGTGATCGCACAGGATACCGACATTGATATGCGCCGTATGCCCGCCCTGCCTAAAAAGCCCTTCCTGCTCCGCAATGTTCGATTGCCGTTGCCGTTACCTGCAACGTAAAGATATTCCGTCACACACCGAAGGGAAATGTGCTCTGCTCGCCGGCGAGCCATTCGGATGTGGGGTCCAGGGGTTCAATGGCATTGGTCGTATCAAGGTGTAATACCGCATCAAATTGATCGCCAAGATGGCAATGAAAGTAATGGCTGGCGCGCTCCGTTTCCGGAAGATAAAGCACACCAATGGCCCGTTGCAGTTTTCGCGCCTGTAAGGCTCGCGCAACCTCGCCGTGCAAGGGCAATAAAAAATCCGGAAATTCCAGGGAATGGAACAGGTGCTCGACACTGTCGGGCAAACCCGGCCTGATTTTTTTCCGTTCGGCAGGGCCGTCCCAGGTGGATGCCGCCGTCACCGTGCCTTTATGTGTAGTGAAGCCTATCAATGCGCACTGCGCCCCATGGCGTTCACGCACCAGTTGTCCCAGGTTGTGCTGGTTGCGCGGGCCCATGTAAGTGGCACGGGCGTCACCGACGTGCGAGTTGTGTTCCCATACGGCGATTCTGGCGGGCTGTTGTAAACGTTGCGTGAGGTGTTGGTACAGGTTGTCCAGCGTTTCCATCATATGGCTGTCGCGCAGGTTCCAGGTATTCACGCGGCTATCAAACATCTGGCGATAATAATTTTCGGCGCTGTGAACCAGCCGCGCATTTTGTTCGGCCTGGAATTGATCATCTTCAGATGCGTCATCACCGGGCTTGGTGTAGCGCAGGGAATTCTCACGCAGCAGCTGCAATTGCTGTATGACTTCCACTTCACAGGAACGGCGTTTGCCGGATTGAATGTGGTAACCGTAATATCCTTCATAACCGGCTTGACCCAGGCAGGCGTAATACCGGCGTGCGGCAAGCGCTGCTTCCGGGTCAACGTTATCAAGATATTCCAGCACGGCGGCGATGGATTCGTACAGGCTATACATATCTAACCCATAGAAACCTACCTGCCGGGTGGATGGCAAACTCTCGTTGTGCTGGCGCAACCATAAAACAAAATCGAGCATGGGCGTGTTGCGCCACATCCACAAAGGGAAACGTTTGAAGTCACTCAAGGCGTCGTTGGGATTCTTATCGTCTCCTTGCCAGCGCACATAGCGGTTGACGCGGTAGGCTGAAGGCCAATCGCCTTCGATAGCAATGGCGTTGAGGCCATGATGAAGAATCAATTGCTTGGTGATAGCGATGCGCGTCTGGTAAAACTCGTGGGTGCCGTGGGTCGCTTCACCGAGCAGGATAAAATGTTTCTGTGCGAGCTGCCGTAATAGCGGCGTAACGTCCTGTGGTGCCTGCCCCAGTGGATAGGCTGCTTTATGAATAAGATCGGCGATTTGTGGGTGGTATGTCATTGTGTGCTCCACCCGTCACGAGGTCATTTGCGGTGGATACTGAATGGTTTGCTTGATGCCCGCTTTATTGCCTTGATCTTGCGCCCGCTCCGCGCGTGCCTGCGCGAGCAAGCGAACCACTTCTTCGTCGGTGGTCTGCTCGAAATTTTCATACCATTGGCCGACAAAATAAAAAGGGTCAGGTGTTAACAGGCATACGGTTTCATCGGTCCATTTCGCTAACTCATTCAGGGTGCGGGTAGAGGCAACCGGAACAGCCATGATGACATCATCGGCTTTTTCAATACGGACGGCTTCAATTGCCGCGCGCATGGTCGCGCCGGTTGCCAATCCATCGTCCACCAGGATGACACACTGGTTGCGCAATGACGGCCAGGGGCGATTCTCGCGGTAGATCTGTTCACGGCGCTGCAATTCTTTTGTTTCGTTTTTTGCGACATGTTCGATGACGTCGTCGGTAATGCGGTAGGAACGAATAATGTCTTCATTCAGGATGCGCACCCCGCCATGCGCAATAGCGCCCATAGCAAATTCCTTATGGCGCGGCAGCCCGAGTTTGCGCACAACCAATACGTCCAGCGGTGCATGTAACGCGGTGGCAACTTCATAGGCCACAGGTACCCCACCGCGCGGTAAGCCTAAAACAATCAGGTTCTCTCTATCGCGATATCCGGTCAGGCGTGCTGCAAGCGCTTTACCTGCGGCGCTTCGATTTGCAAGGGTTTTCATGGCGCATCCTCCGCATAGAGCTAGATGTTTTAGAGTGGGCGGGAGGTAAGGAATTCCGGTAGGAGAAATAGACTTTTTATGCACTACCGAAAATTTTAATAGCGCAGGGCTGAATAAGGAAAAGCATGCCGAGTGGTGGCGGGGCAATAAAAAACGCAGATGATTTTCACCATCTGCGTTTTCGTTTAACGCGTTATTAACAAAATGTTAATTAGAAGCGGAAGCTGGCACCTACGGTGATAACATCTGCAGCATCAAACTTGGTGTAGGCTAACTCAGCACTGATTTCCGGGGTGAAGAACTTACGGGTACGCAGAAGGAAAGCATCGTCGTAATCGTAATCCACATAACCGGCACCAACGCTGAAGGTTCTGTCGAAGTAGAAGTCTGCCGCTATATCAAGTACATCATTTTCATCGTAGTCAGCATAACCGCCTTCTACGTTGACAAAATTACCGCCACCCAGAGGCACAACATATTTTGCGTGGATGTTGGCATCGTAACCTGGCTCGTCGTAATACTCAGTCCATACCAGTAAACCGGTGATGGGAGTCAAACCTAAACGAACGCCCCAGTCATTGTTGGTCGGGCCATCATCCGGATCATCGCGGACAATTTCTGCGGCACCATAGAAGATGGTGTCCGGGATGTAGAACTCAACACCCGCAGTAACTAAATCCAGATCGTTGTCGCCAGCGACATACACGTTGCTTGATCTGTTAATAAAAGCAGCTTCAGCTAACGGGTTGTTGCCTGGACGGACTTCCTGGAAGTGGTACTCTCCGTAGACACCAAAAAAGTCGTCGTTCCCGCCCGCATCATAGTCGACGTCGGTGTAGTTCACACCCACTTCGAAGTTATAGTCCTGGGCCAGTGCAACACCGGATGCACAGGTCAGCGCCATGGTTGCTACTAAAGTTTTGAGTTTCATGAAGTTCTCCATTGTGTAATCACATCAACCTGCACCTTGTTCTGCAGGTGCGCCATTTTAGTCCGTAAATTGTTAAGGTGTCATCCGATAATACGCAAAATGAGAGGCATATCGCGCAGACGGGGGAACTTTACAAAAAGTCATTGAAAGAATCGGTGGGTTAACACACACAGCTTGAGTGCGTGCTGAACGGTAGCTGAATGTGCGCGTTAATTTTATTCAGCTTCTGTTCAGTTTGGTAAAAAAATCCTGGGGACTATCAGCATTCACAACTGAATATTTTTTCATCCTCAAGGCGCATGGCGGTTAATGAACCACCCCATACGCAAGCAGTGTCCAATGCGTAGACGTTAGCTGCTTTTGCCTCACCACCCAGTGCAGCCCAGTGGCCAAAAATAATTTTATTGTTTTTGGTTTTTCGATTGTTATGGGCGAACCAGGGCAGAAACCCTGGTGGTGCTTCTGCAGCTTCGGTTTTGGTTTCCAGTTCCAATTCACCTTCGGCAGTACAAAAACGCATGCGCGTAAAATAATTGGTAATCACTCGCCAGCGCGCTTCCCCGCGTAACTCCTCTTGCCAGATGTTGGGAATATTGCCGTACATGTTGGCCAGGTAATCTTCAAGATGCTCGCTTTGCAGTACCTGCTCAACTTCCTGTGCGAGAGCAATGGCTTGTGCTAAATCCCATTGTGGAGGAATGCCGGCGTGAACCATGGTGAATTTTTTTTGTGGGTCGTGGTGCAGCAGTTTTCCGGTGCGCAACCAGGCAATAAAATCGTCACACTCTTCAGCGTCGAGTAGCGCTGTCAAGGTATCGGATTTTCCGGCCTTGCGAAGTCCAAGCGCGACTGCCAGAAAATGCAAATCATGGTTGCCCAGTACCAGCGTTATCTTGTCGCGCAGTTTGTATAGATAGCGCATCACGGCGAGAGAATCCGGGCCACGATTAATTAAATCGCCGGCGATCCATAAGTGATCTTTTTGCGGATCGAACTGGATTTTTTCCAGCAGGCATTGCAGGGGCTTCATACAACCTTGTATATCGCCGATGGCATAAGTGCTCATAGGAAAACGCCTGAAAAAATGTGACGAATTAATGTATCGCGTGGGGTGGTACCAACGCGAAGAGTGGAATCGGTGTATCGAAGGTGCTTCCGTCATCGCGCCGCATCTGGTAACTGCCTTCCATCATCCCGGTTTCGGTTTCCAGGATTGCGCCGCTGGTGTAAGTGTAACTGGCTCCCGGCGCGAGCCGGGGTTGTTCGCCGACCACACCCAATCCTTTGACTTCCTGGAGGTTGTCGTTGGCGTCCTTGATCCGCCAATGGCGACTGATCAGTTGCACGTTCGTGTCGCTGTGGTTGGTGATGGTAATCGTATAGGAATATACAAAGCGCTGGATATCCGGCCGGGATTGCGCAGCGATATAACTGGTTTGTACGGTGATATGAATCGGTGTGTTCATGAGTTTGTCACCGGTTTATCCGCGTCGGACAAGCCGCGCGCGTCCAAAGTATTGCTTAAGGCAACAAAGGTCGCCAGCGACAGGTTTTCTGCCCGCGCGTTTGCGTCAATCGCCAGCTCATCGAGAATATCTGCCGGCACCCATTGCTTGAGTGCGTTGCGCAGGGTTTTACGGCGTTGTTGAAACGCGTTGTTAACCAAACGCTCCAGGGTTTTAATGTTGTGCGCAACATGGGGCAGCACCTCATGCGGCACCAGACGCACAATCGCTGAATCGACTTTAGGGGCCGGATCAAAAGCCGTGGGGGGCACTTCAAATAAATTTTCCACCGCGCAGTAGTATTGCACCATGATACCCAGACGCCCGTAGGCACTGTCGCCCGGTTGTGCAGCCATGCGCTTCACGACTTCTTTTTGCAGCATAAAATGCATATCTGCCACTTGGGTGCTGTAGCTCAGCAAATGAAAAATCAGCGGTGTTGAGATGTTGTAGGGCAGGTTGCCGACGATGCGCAAGGGCTGGTTATTTTGTACCAGTTGCGCAAAATCAAATTGCAGTGCATCGGTTTGAAATAACTGGAAGTCGGGATGCTTTTCAAATTTTACCTTGAGCCAGGGCACCAGGTCGCGATCCAGTTCAATCACGCGCAGGTGATGACAGGCGTCGGCTAATAATGCCGTGATGGCCCCTTTGCCGGGCCCGATCTCGACAATGCAATCGTCCTGGCGCGGATGAATAGCGCGGACAATTTCACGGATCACGCCGTGGTCAATCAAAAAGTTTTGTCCGAATCGTTTGCGTGCGCGATGGGGCGCTTCGTTGTTGTGAAACTTTGCCATAAGGTGTGTCAACTCGTTGGCTGTGTTGTGGCCGCTGCGGGGTGAATTACCGCGCGGTGCGCGCCTGAACCATGTCGATCGCGTAGGCGAGTGCCGTGTGCAAACTGCCCGGATCAGCCTTGCCGGTGGCTGCAAGGTCCAGTGCCGTGCCGTGATCGACGGAGGTGCGAATGATCGGCAGTCCCAGCGTGATATTTACCGCCTGGCCAAAGCCTTTATATTTTAAGACTGGCAAGCCCTGATCATGGTACATCGCCAACACCGCATCGGCGTTGTCCAGATATTTCGGCGTAAATAACGTATCGGCGGGCAGGGGGCCGATCAGGTGGATACCTTCATCACGCAGCTTGTTGAGTGTGGGTTCAATCACCTCAATTTCTTCGCGGCCCAGATGACCGCCTTCGCCCGCGTGTGGATTCAGCCCGCACACATAAATGCGGGGTTGCAGGATACCAAACTGTTGTTGCAGGTCACGGTGCAGAATACGAATCACCTGGGTGAGCTCATCGGCGGTAATCGCCGCCGCCACGTCTTTCAGCGGCAGGTGAGTGGTTGCCAGAGCCACCCGTAAACCTTGTGTGGCCAGCATCATCACCACCTTGGGTGTATGGGTTTTTTCGGCGAGGTATTCGGTGTGGCCGCTGAAAGGAATACCCGCGTCGTTGATCACACTTTTATGCACCGGGCCGGTTACCAGCGCGGCAAAAGTGCCCTCGACACAACCGGCAATGGCCACATCCAACGTCTTGAGAATGTAGTTGGCGTTGCGGCTATTGAGTGTGCCGGGAATGACGTCTTCAGCGAGTGCCACAGGGAAAACGGCCAGCTCACCCGCGCGCGAGGCGAGGGGTTTTTCCGCCGGATTAATCTCGCGCAGTCGCACCGGTAAGCCCATCGCCTGCGCCCGTTGTTGTAACAGCTGCGGATCAGCAATGGCGACGATCTCGTGCGCCTGTGCGTGTTGCGCCAGCATAATAGCCAGGTCCGGCCCGATACCAGCAGGTTCGCCGGGGGTGAGTGCTATACGTAGACAGGGAGCGTTCATAAGGTCAACCGGAAGGAAAAGCACTGCGCAGCCAGGCTGCACAGTGCGAGGATATTAAATCTTGATTTCGACGTAAGCCTCTTCGCGAATCTGGGTCAGCCAGGACTGGAACTCTTCGTCAAAGCGGCGTGAACGAATCAGGTTGGAGGCCTGGTTGCGTTTCATTTGTTCGCTCATGTCTTCTTTGCGACGCTCCTGCACTTGCAGGATATGCCAACCGTATTGGCTCTTGAAGGGTTCACTGATTTCGCCGACTGCTGTATTTTTCATGGTCTCTTCAAAGGCCGGTACAAACATACCGGGCATGGACCAGCCGAGATCACCGCCACTTAGCATCGAGCCGGTGTCTTCAGAATTTTCGCGCGCTAACTTGGCAAAATCTTCACCGTTTTCGATGCGTTTTTTCAGCGCCGCCAATTTTGCGCGGGCCTGGCTATCGTCCATAATTTCAGAGGTTTTTACCAGGATATGACGCGCCTTGGTCTGCTCAACCAATTGCGCACCGCCACCGCGTTGTTCAATATTTTTCAGGATGTGAAAACCTGCTCCACTGCGGAAGGGTTCGGTCACCTCACCCGTGCCCAGGTTTTCCAATTTTTTGGCAAATAACTCGGGCAGTTGCGCCAGTTTACGCCAGCCGATGTCACCACCTTGCAGTGCACTTTGATCATTGGAGTGGCTGATGGCGAGTTGTTCAAAGTCACCACCTTTTTGCAGCTTTTCATAAATCTCCTGCGCTTCTTTTTCCGCCGCGCTGACCATCGCCGGGTCAGCCGCACCGGACACCGCAATCAGGATATGGCCAAGGTGAAAATCCGGCGAAGTGGCAAACTTGCCATCGGTGGACTCCAGGAAGTTATCAATTTCCTGCTCAGTCACGCGGATGCGGCTGTTAACCACACCTTGTTGCAACTGGTTGATGGTCAATTCCGTTTTGATTTGCTGACGCAATTCATCGAGAGATAAATTCTGCTGCTGCAGATCGGCGGCTAATTGTTCCATGGTCATTTGGTTGCGTTGGGCAATCCGGCCAATCGCCTGGTCAACTTCTTCGGCGCTGGGGTCAATCTCGTAACGCTTGGCCAGTTGCAACTGGATGCGTTCAAGGATTAATTGCTCCAGAATTTGTTTTTGCAGCACTTCTTTCGGCGGTAATTGACTGTACTGGGCTTGCAGGCGCTCCAGTACGGAATCTGTGCGGCTATTGAGTTCACTTTCCAGTACCAGGTCCTCATCCACAATCGCCACAACGCGATCGAGCATAACGGTTTGTGCGGTACTGATACCGGCGTTGAGTAACAGCAAGGTGCTGATAAAGCCGGTGGCAATAAAACGTTTAAACATATTCTTCTTCATAAAATAATCACTGTCTTAACGATGAATAACAGGTGCCGGATTGATCTGGTCCTGAAATGTTTAGCGCATGGATTCTTCCCGCGCGCTGTAACCGATGATGGCTTTGTCGAGTAACTTGCCGATACGTTCACTGATACTGCCCAGACCTTTGAGTTGGATGTCGACAAAGAATCCTTGATCGTAATCGTCCTGGGTGGCGGTCTTCAGGAAGTTAGCGTTGTAATCAAAGTTCAACCAGCGGCGGCCCAGCAGACGGATGCGGTAGCAACAATCGCTGTATTCGAGTCCGGCGAAGGTATCGAGTTCCAGATTGTAAGTGAAGTCATAGTTGCTGCGCGCAATCAGGCTCCATTGGTCGTTCACCGGCACGATCATCGACGCATCCAGCTGATCCAGAGTGGACTCCAGGATGGGGACCGGATTGGAGGGGTTGATCATCTGCGGATTGCGCGTGTAACGGTAAGACAAGTTGAAGATGCGATAGGCATCGTCCATGTAATTCAGGCTGGCGCTGGCGCTGGTCAGGTGCGAATTTTTATGGTCGTAGGCGACGTCGCTGGTGAAACGCAGGGAATCGCTGATCTGGCCGCTGATCTGGCCCGCCAGTTCCGAATCCCGGCGCGAGTATTTATCGTCTTCATCGGCGTTGTTGGCGACCACGACGCGGCGGTCTTTCTGATAATAAATCTGGCCGATACTCATGCGTAAACGTTCAATACCGGTGCTGCTGGAGATCAGGGCACTGGATAATCCCACCGCAACCTGGTTGGCATCATCGATGCGGTCACCGCCGGAGAAACGCGATTCGCGAAACAGCTGCCCGTAGGTAAAAGTCAGTTCAGAGGTATCAAAATTGACGTAGCGGTTATTGGCGGTCAGGTTGTACAGCGCGCTGTGATCTTCATAATCGCTGTAAAAATAAAAGACGCGCGGCTCAAGGGTCTGGATAAAACTGTTGCTGAACAGGCTGGTTTCCCGCTCGAAAAACAATCCCATATCCAGGCTGCCTTGAGGCACAGTCAGTGAAGGTGAGCTATCGGCGGTTTCGTTCAGTGCGCCGCTGTCGAGCTCATAGTTCAAGGTTTTTACCGCAACGCCGGGCTTGAAGAAACCCCAGGCAAATTCCTTGTCCCAGGTCAGGCCGTAGTCGGTGCGCAAGCGCTCGCCGAGCAAGGTATTGGTGGTATCCAGCTCATAGAAGCTGTTGAGATCAAAATTGACGTATTCATTGTTTAACTCAAGCAGCCAGTCACCCAACCGGTAGCTGCCGTCGGCATTGATACGCGGCAGTTCGCGGTAGGGAATCTGGCTCTCTTCCACCAACACGCGAAATTCCTGCGCCTTGGCGCTCACCAGCCAGTTGTCAGTGCGATAGCTGGCGGTTGCTACCTTGGCGATGTTGGGCTGGCGATTAGTGTCCACACCGCTGCGGTTGAAGTCGCGTAGGTAGTCGATATCGCTGATCTCGGTGTAATCAATGGTGGTGGCCCAGCGCTGGCCGCGCCCACCGGTCTGGTTCAGGCTGTAAAGCCAGCGGTCTCTGCCGGTGTAATCCTCGCGCAAGCCCTCTTCAATACGCTCCAGGTCCCGCGCGCTGTAATCGCCCTCGTCATCGGCGAGGAAAGCGCCGTTGATGATGGTGTCGAACTGGGCGGACATATGGCGAAATTCGGTATCAACGCCGGTGCCATGGCGATCCACGTAACGGGGCGTGATCAACATGTCGTAGTTGGGCGCCATGTTCCAGTAAAACGGCAGGGAGAAGTCTTCGATGATGGTGTCGCTGTCAAAGCTCATCGAGGGAAACAGGAAGCCGGTGAGCCGATCTTTGCCTATCGGAAAGCGCAGGTAGGGCGAGTACATCACCGGAATATCCTTAATATTGATGCGCATGTGCTTGGCGGTGCCGTAGCGCTTTTCCTGGTTGATCTTCACTTCTGAACCCGCCACGGACCAGAGGTTGCTGTCCGGCTCACAACTGGTGAAGCGGCTGTCGTTCAGCACAATGATGTTGCTGCCGAATTTTTTCAGGCTTTCGGCGGTGCCGCGAATACGCGATTCGTAGAGCACAAATTCCGCGTTCTCCAGGGTCGCGTCGCCGCTGTCGATCTGCATCTGCGCCTGTTCAGCGTGCAACAGCAGCCCCGGCTCACGAATCTGGATATCGCCAGTGATTTCCGCTTCGCGGGTGGTCTGGTTAAAAACCGCTTTGTCGGCATTCAGCGAGCGGTAACCCTGGGTCAACTGCACATCACCGCTCATGATGACGGTGGTCTGGCCCTGGGTTTCGGAAGAATCGGCGGTGGCGCGGACCGAGGCGTTAGCCGGTTCAAGTTTGGCATCCGGGTCGGTGCGCTCCGGGCTGACGTAAGCACCGCAGCAACCGCTGGGCATGGCGGCTTTTTGAGCCTCAGTCAGTTGCTCCATGGGCACCCAATCCAGGTTGCGCCCGGATTCCGTTTGCTGTTGCGATTCGTCAGCGAAGGCGGGGGCGGTCATCAAGCCCAAAGACAGCACCAGCGCACTGGCGGGGCGCCACTGCTCAGCCAGTGCGGCAGCTAACAGGGAGGGGCGGAATAGTGAAGAAGTGCGCGTAGCTACAGCCATCAACAGCGTCTCGATAGAAAAGTTGGGCGGCGACAAGTGCCTGCGGAAGCGCGTACAGAAAGAGCGGTAGCGGGACAAGATGTCTTCATTGATGGCTGTTATCGCTTTATCAATTAATCCGGCCGGCGATCCTGGGCGGTTTCCGTGGATGAAATAGCCGCGATTCTACTTGAATACGCCGGTGCTTGGAATGAATCCGTCTCTGACAATAGCGAAGCCGATTGGTTGGGTGTGTGACCGTCGCCGTCAGGCAGACCTTGTCAGCCTTCCGGATTTGGGGTTTTATGGGAGCCGTTTTATCGGCGCTGCTGGCTTGGCCGGATTCCGGTGTGAAAAGGCTTGGGTCTGCAGCCGCCGCAATTCTTATATTTAACGGAGTCAGGATGAGCGATACCCGGGACCCTTCAGCAGATAGCATAGAAAGTCGTAAGCAAGCGCTAACACACTGGGCGCGCCAGAATTTACAGGCAGTCCTACCGGAGGCCGGGCGACTGGTGCTGGAAAGCCTGGGTTCCGATGCCGGGTTTCGGCGCTATTACCGCGCACAAGCCCCCGTGACCGGCCAACCGCCATTCCTGGCGGTAGATGCTCCGCCCGAGACCGAAAACACCGCGCTGTTTGTCAAGCTCGCGCGCTACCTGCGCGACCAGGGTGTCAATGCGCCGACGGTGATTGCCGCCGACGCGGCCCAGGGTTTTCTGGTGGTGGAAGATTTTGGTGATCGATTGCTGCGTAACGAGTTAACCCAGGACACCGCCTGCACCTTGTACGGCGAGGCACTGATGGTGTTGTTGCGCTTGCAGCAGGCCACCGACATCCCGGCAGAACTGCCACAGTACGATCAGGCGATGTTGCGGCGCGAACTGGAGATCTTCAGTGAGTGGTTTGTGGCGCGCTTGCTCGGCTATTCCCTGAACCAGGCGGAGCAGGCGCTGTTGCAGCGTGTATTCACACAGCTCGAAACCACCGCGTTGGAACAACCGCAGCTGCTGGTTCATCGCGATTACCACTCCCGCAACCTGCTGCTGTGCGACTCGGGCCAGATCGGGGTTATTGATTTCCAGGGCGCTGTGCGCGGTCCCTTTGCTTACGACCTGGTGTCCTTGCTGCGCGATTGCTACATCCGCTGGCCGCAGGAGGACGTCAAGCGCTGGGCGCTCAGCTACGGCAATATGGCCATGGATGTCGGTGTGATCCCCGCCGTTGATGAAGCGACTTACCTGCGCTGGTTTGACTGGATGGGCCTGCAACGACACATTAAGGTATTGGGTATTTTTGCGCGGCTGCACCTGCGCGATGGTAAACACCATTACCTGGCGGATCTGCCGCTGGTATTGCGCTATACCCTCGACGTTGCACGGAGCTATCCGCAACTGAATGAATTTGTTATCTGGTTCGAGCAACAGCTCCTGCCGCTGATCGAACAACAACCCTGGTATACCGATTACCGCCGTGCCGGAGACGTAAACGCGTGAAAGCCATGATCCTCGCCGCCGGTCTCGGCCAACGCATGCGCCCCCTGACGGATCATTTACCCAAACCGATGTTGTCTGTGGGTGGCAAACCGCTGCTGCAATACCACCTTGAACATGTGCACGCGGCGGGTATTCGTCAGGTAGTCATTAACCTGGCCTACCTCGGCGAAAAAATTCGCGCCTTTGTCGGCGACGGCAGCCGATTTGATTTACAGGTGGAATACTCCGAAGAGCCGGAACCGCTGGAAACGGCCGGTGCCAT
>CAMLOU010000073.1 GCA_946481735.1 uncultured Cellvibrio sp. | reverse complement strand
ACAGCCGTTTATCACTAGCTGCTAAACCAACACAATCATAAAGTGGTAACCGTTGACGCGATGTCAACGAACTCAATCCGAAAGGAATGTTTAACTCAAAAGGAATGTTGTTATGAAAAAATCCCCTCTATGGGTGGGTGTGCTGGCCGCACTCACCCTTCAAGCCCCGTTTTATTCTTCCTCTGCCATCGCTGACGACACCAGGACCAAAATCGAGCCGCGCGAACTGATGCAGCAAGCCGAATTGGTCGTTGCCGGCAAGGTGGTTGATATTCAATACAAGGACGCCGAAGACGGCACGCCGCATACCTTTGTGACCTACGCATTAAGCGATGTGATTGCCGGCCGTCCGGACGACAAACAGATTACGTTGCGCTTTATGGGTGGCCGCCAGCAGAAGGGTGACGTGATTCGTTACCTGGACGTTTCGGAGTCACCGGACTTTCATGTGGGTGAAACGGATGTGTTATTTGTGCGCAAAAATAACACCAGCTTTTGCCCACTGGTGGAATGCAGCAAAGGTCGGTTTCGCATTCGCGATGGGGTGCTGACCACGGAAGATGATTTGGCCATTGTGGCGACGAGTGAAAAGGAGCTGCGCGTCTCGTCAGCGGTAATTAATCCTGCTACCGGGGAAGCGATAGAGTATGGTCGCGGCCTATCCGCACCGCGTCTTGATTCGTCTGAACCACAGCCCGACCCGGTGCCTGCCAACGCCGTAAAAGCGGAGCAATTTATTGCCGACCTGAAAGACCTGGCGCAAGGTTTCCCCGCATTGCAGGACGGTTCTGTTCGTTTTATCTCTGCCAATATCAAAGACGCCATCAAAGTCCCGGTATTGAAACCGACTACCCCAAGGGACCTTGAATTTACCTCCACCCGTACGCCGGATGCCAGTGATTTTGATCGCTGGGAAGAGGAGATGGTTGAGAAAAATAACGGCAATCCCGTTATCAGATAATCATCGCAACATAGTCATCGTCTTGGACAAGGAAGCATAAAATGAACAGAATTTTTTTAACCATCACCGCACTATTTATCACTCTGATTGCCGCCCAGGTGAATGCCGCGCAATGGCGCACCTGCAATGGCAATAAAATCAAATGGGGCAGCAACACCGTAACCATGCGCGCGAGCAATGTCAGTTTTGCCCCTGGCTCGTCGTTTACCAGTTCGCTGCAAACCACCATCGCCCGGGTTAACGATAATCCCAGCAAGTTTAATTTCTCGTTGGTACTCGGTGATTCGTCAGTAGGTCGTAATAATAATCAGAATGAAGTCTGGTTCAGCGATAATCCGGATATTCTGGACGGTGCGCCGGCAATTGCCCTGAGCTGGAGGCATTGCTACTGGTTGTTCGGCTGGCACTACGGCATTGATGAAGTGGACGTGGTTTTCAATGTGGCGACCAACTACACCACCTCAATGGCCAAAACCAGCCTCTGGCCTTTCGGTGGTCCGGCGCGTCCATTCCAGACCACAGCAATCCATGAGTTTGGTCATGCGCTGGGTCTGAAACACGAAAACCGCTGGTACAACATCATGGGCCAGGATTGGGATCACATACACGTGAATGGCAACACCGCGCGTTCCTATTTGGGTGAAGATGCAGCGGACGGTGCAGTGCATTTATACGGCGCTACCACCGGAACGATGGAAGATGTATCGCTGACCAATTTTAAATATCAGGGCACCAGCGGTGAGTACAGTACGCATCAACCCACGCGCCTATATAACTCATTTGATGCCGTATTGAGTTCGTTTATCGATGACGGTGAGCGGCGTTATCGGGTCAACAAAAATCAAGCGGTGAAATTGGAGCTGACGGCAGAAAATAATGGCAAGAGTTTTCAACAAAGAAAAATTGCCTATTACATCTCAAGCAACAGCACTATTTCCACATTGGATCGTTTGATCGGTACGGGAATCATATCGGTGGGTCGCAATCAACCCAATACCTTCAAACGCAATCTGATGATACCTGGCGATTTGACGGCGGGTAAAGATTACTGGATCGGTGCAGTCATTGATTACGACGATACACTCGCGGAAACGGTTACCAGTAACAACGCCACCTACATCCCGATTCGCATTAACTGATTAGCCCTCAATAAAAATCCCGTTCACGTTTATCCAACGTGAACGGGACAACGCGTTTAAAAAATCGATTAATTGATCAGCACAACATTCGCGTAGCTAGCGCCTGCCGGATGATTAACCTGCATGTCTGTCCAGGGACAGGCACCGACTGACTCATACAGGAATTGCGAGCCCCAGCTGCCACCGTAAGAGGTAATGAACGTCCAGGTGCAATCGCGGACGCTAGTGTAAGCATAGGGATTGCCCCACCAGGGATACTGATAAGTTTCTGATCCCGCCTGCGCGACGGCACTCATGGCCAACAAACCAGCAACAAGACCTTTCAGACTCAATTTGACGTTTTTGTTCATCTTGATTTCCTTTGATTGATAAGGAGAGCCGAAGCTCTCTAGCGTCGATAGTCTCTGTTGAAGAGTGGCCGCTCAGTCAGGTACAAAAATCGTTTTGTATTCACGACTCTGTAGATCAACAGATATTTTTTTGGGGTTACCCCAAAACCGGTTTACTCAGTGGGTTGCCGCCGCGCGCTCAAAATAAATCTGCGTGCGGTAATTTTCTTCATCCACAACCACTGTGTAAGAATCAAATAATTGTTGCTGCGTGACGATGTTATTGAGCGATGCGTTGAGGCTGGCAAGCTGGTCCGCATCGGTGGTAAGCACGGACAAGCGACATTGTTGTGAACGGCATTCGCTCGACAGACTCGGTAATGCCCGCAGGTTGTTATCCTGTTCTATGGCCGCATCCAGATTTACTTTTTTGTCATTCGCCCAAACCGCATCTATCGCCTCCGCAGCAAATTGCTGTTCCAGTGTTGGCCCGACACTGCGCGCGTCCGCGCCGAGGGTTTGCAGGCGGGCCTGATGCTGTTCAATTTCATTATTAAGTTGATATTCCCGCAAGCGTGCGAGTTCATCTGCGGTGGCATCGGCCGGTGGTTCCTGTGGTACCGGCCTTTGCGCCGGCAGCGGTTGTGTTATTCCGGGTGATGGTGGTTCGTGTGCCAACAACGGGCGAGACTCCAGTTGCTCCACATAGCGGGTGAGCGCAGCAATCTGATCCTGTAATTGTTGAACATCGGCATTGATCGCTACGGATTCGTTAACGGGTGCCGGTTCCCATGAAGAATTGAATTGCGTGCCAGCGATAAATCCGGCGGCAAAGACGGCGGCGATCATTATTATTTTTTGCATGCGACTCACTCAGCGTGGATATTTTTATAAATGAAAAATAATAGTCAGGAATGGCGATTACGCAAATGCCATGGCGGTTTACTTGCTAAATGTCGTGACAATCATTTTTCATTGGGTTTCTTGCGCAGGTGTTTCTCGCATTTTTCAACACGCCAGGCCGCGCTTTCTCTCACGCGTACCAGTAACAAATGTGGCGCCTGTGATCCTGTCTCTCTGATCTCGTGCAATCCTGCGCCAAAACCTCCATATAATCAGACAATATATTGATCTATAAACAGACAAGGAATAGGATTGAGCGACACGCCTGTATACAAGTACGCAAGTGTGCATGACGATCCTGAATAACGGCTTTTGCATCAGCCACCGGGTTTATGCAAGGGCTCAACAATAATCAACCAGTAAGGGATTTTTCTATGGACTCAACACGTCTTTCTCCTCTGTTTACGATCAGTTTACTCAGCCTTGCGGTGGCATCATCGGGGGCTATTGCGCAGGACCAGATTGAAGAATTGGTGGTGACGGGTTACAAGGGCAGTTTGCAGAACGCGACCAATGCCAAGCGCGCTTCAACGGCGTTAGTGGAATCGGTGTTCGCAGAAGACATCGGTAAATTTGCCGACGCCAATATCGCTGAAGCGATCAACCGCATGCCCGGCATCCAGATCAATCGCAACGTGTTTGGCGATGGCACCAACGTGTCCATTCGCGGCCTGGGCACGAGTTTTACCAAGGTAACGCTCAACAACGCACAAATCGCTGTTGCTTCTGCCGGCAGTGTTGATTCACAAAACCAGAATCGCGAGATCGATCTGGATCTGTTTCCCACCGAGCTTTTTACGCGCTTCGATGTACAAAAAACGCCGACGGCCAGCATGCTGGAAGGTGGTGCGGCGGGTGTGGTCAACATTCGTAACGCGCGCCCGTTTGATAACAGTGAGCAAGGCTTCCACTCAGTAGTAAACGCCCAAGGTGTTTATACCGATATCAATGATGAGATCAGTCCAAAATTGTCGGCCCTGGGAAGTTGGACGAATGATACCTTCGGTGTGTTGGGTGGTATTTCCGTTTTTAATAAACAATTAACCACGGAAGGATTTGAAACCATCGGTTGGACCAACCTCAATACCTCGCACCGAATTTGCGGCACCACACCAGGTGCAGGCCAAACCCAGGCGACCACCGGTGGTTGCAATCCCTCGGGCGGCAACAACTGGAATGTGGCGGGACTGATCCAGGACGCGAATGATCCCAATTTTGGTTATGGCGTGGTGCCGGCCAATGCCGGCGCGGGTTTGGTGGCGGGCACGATCATCGATCAAAGCTTTTTACTGGCGCAAAATCCGGGACTTGATATCACGCAAATTTCCGAAGCGCTGATTCCGCGTTTGGGTCGCACGGCGTACATGGATGGTGAGCAGGATCGCGTGAGTGGTCTCGTGTCATTTGAGTATCGCCCGAGCGACGCCATGCAATTTTATCTGGACGTTATCGCCACCAATCAGACCCGCGACTTTGATCGCCTGGCGCTAGCGTTTATCGGCCGTAACGGCACGGCCATACCGACCGACATGGTGCTGGATGCGAACAACGTCGTGCAGTCGGCCACCTTCGGTGGTGCGCAGTTCATGCTCGAAGCACGGCCCTACACCGAAGATCTGGATTTCTACAACATCAATCCCGGTGCGCATTTTGAATTTGGCGATGCACACGCGCTGGATGTGCAACTAAATTCAAGCCGCAGCGATTGGAAGCGTTCGCAACCCACCGTGCTGGTGAATACACCCATCGGGCAAGTCGATTTCGTGAACGGTGAAGTGCCCAGCTATACCTCGGCGGTGGATCTGAATGACCCCAATGCCGGGTGGACATGGACCGGCGGTGGACGCGTAAATATTTCGCTGGAAGAGCGCGATACTGAAACTGATGGTATCCATGTGGATTATCGGTTTGGCGATGACGACAACAACATCAAGGTAGGTGTAGCCCAAGACACCATTCGCCGCGCGATTCGCGGCTACGACAACAGTGGCCGGTGGGAGGATGTGGTGTGTCGCAATGGCCTGGATGAGAATGGCGATTCGCCCACCACCGATCGCGCGCCCTGTAACGGCTTAAACCCGAATTCTGCCGTGCCGCAATCAGAACTGGCGTCCTATTTAATTCCCGGCCCGGCCGGTTTTATCAGTGTGGATTTCAACCGTTTCTTTGCGGCCACGGATTACTACAACCTCGCCCGAAATGCGCCGGAAGGTGGCGGTTCGGCAACGGGTGCGTCAACCGGCATCGTAGATGAAGACACGGTGGGGGCTTACCTCGAATTCAATGCAACCACGGATGTCGCCGGGCGCGCGATGCGGCTCAACCTCGGTGGCCGCTATGTGGAAACCGATCAGATAATTGAAGGCCCGGTGTCCATTGCCGCGCAACCCACGGCCAATCCGCCGGTGGCAGCGCAACGGTTTTATAGCGGCGTATCATCCAACTACAATTATTTTTTGCCGTCGCTGAACGTCAGTTTTGATGCGGCGGAGGATGTGGTGTTGCGCTTTTCCGCCTCCCGAACCATGACGCGTCCCAACCCCAGTGCGATGTTGCCGGCCACCAATTTTAGCGATCCCTCCGCGCAAAATGCCTCGCAAGGCAATCCGGATCTGCAACCCTACCTGTCCACCAATCTGGATATCGGTGGTGAATGGTATACCGGTAACGAAGGCTATATCGGTTTGACGTTATTCGGAAAACAGTTGACCGGTTTTACCGTCAATCAAAATACCACCATTCCCTTTGCGCAATTGCCGGTGGCGATTGGTAATCCCTTCATGATTCCGTTTGATTCCTTATCCCCCACGGCACAGGCCGCGATCATGAGCCGCGGTGGGCCGGATGTGGCCCAGGTGACGGTTACCCAACAAGTGAACGCGGATGGAAATCTGGAGATTGAAGGCGCAGAGGTGACCTGGGTACAACCGTTGGACATGATTCTGGAAGGCCTGGGCATCAACGCCAACTACACCCATATCCATCAACGCAGCGAAGGCCAGGGTGCACCGGCACAAGCTATTGGGGTATCGCCGGAAACCTACAACTTCACGGCCTACTGGGAAAATTACGGCGCAGCCATTCGTTTAACCTATGTGTGGAATGACGAGCAGTTGTCTTCCGGGTTAAATCAAAATGGTATTCCCTACGCACAATTAAAAACCGATGCACGCGGCCAGCTGGATTTGTCAGCCAGTTATGATTTTGAAAATATCACGGGTGCACCCCAGGTCAGTTTGAATATCACCAACTTAACCAGTGAACCCATTCGGCAGACGTTCCACTACGATTCCGCAACCTTCAGTTACTACGACCCGGGCATGTTTGTCACCTTGGGTGTTCGCGCCTCGTTTTAATTAAAGCTTTCCGCTTTCCCCTGCTCGCAAGGCAGGGGTTTTTTACTCACTCGCAACGACTTGTTTTATATCAATGGTCCCACCTGGACCGAACAAATCATTGAGTAATCGCTAATAGTATTGAAAACATGGCGGGCAGGTATCCGCCATGTTTTTCCGGTTTAACATACACAGCGGGCAGCCCTTCCTTTGTCTGAACCATCCCCGCAATGGCGCATATTTCCGTGTTTACTTAAGCTCATCTCGATTTTGCGAAGGCAATTAAGCGCCAGAGTTGCTGTTACGTCAGATAGTATGACAAGATATGTAAAGATGTCAGTTTAGCGCCACGGTTCGGGCTTTCTCCCACTTGCCATGGATAAGCGAAATCTCCTATTTAAATAATTCTAATTAATCGCAGGAGTTAATCAGATGCCGTTAACGACTCTTTCCAACGGACGCCACAACCCCTTTTTCGTGCATGCTTAAATTTTATCGCAATGCGGCGCTCGCATTTTTAATGCTGCTCTTGCTCACTGCGCTTATCATCGCGGTTGGCGTGGCGAAGTCACAGCTCAGCACGTCGCTATTTCCCAAGCGTGACGCGACGCTGGTGTGGGCGCCTGCGATTGAACCCTCAGAACAAGAAAATAAAACGGTATTAAATGTCAAAAGCGAAGTGGGAACCATCGATTACGAATTCTTTCTTGATCCTGATGCCGAGTTTCCCTACACACACTATTCTTTTTATTTTATTGACTCCGCGCAGCCATACAAACTGGTCGATCTCACTCGCTATAGTAACGTCTCGTTTCGAATTTTATGTGACCCTAAAAATGTGTTGCTGTTTGTGTTGTTCAGTTATGACGAAAAAGTGACCGACCCGATCAGGCCGGTGACGCGGCGCGTTTCTTCCAGCGCTTTCTCCTGCGATAACCAATGGACAACGATAACGATCGGATTTGATGAACTGGATACACCCCATTGGTGGCTGGACAGATATGGCTATGAATTCAGCGATCAAGGCTATCAATTACACAAGACCATGGGTATTGCCTTTGTCAATTCATTGCAAAGCCCCTTGAACACGCTCTCCCATGTAAGACTCACGGACGTGAAGTTCGAAGGCACGGCGCCTCAATATATTTATATAGCAGTGTTGATAAGCGTATTGATCTGGGCATTGTTTTTGATCGGGTTGTTTCGTCGTTACATTTTTGTACTAACGGCGGATATCAGAGAAAAAGTCAGACTGGATCAGCCGTTGCTGGCCTATAAAAAGCTGTCGATTGAACCGCAAAAAGACAAAGAAAAAAGCGCACTGTTACGTTTGATGGCAACAGAATATGCGAACCCGGATATCAGCCTCGAATCAGCGACACTGTCGCTGGGTATCAATCGAACCAAGATAAATGAAATATTAAAAGAAGAACTGGGTCTCACCTTCACCGCCTATTTGAACAAGTTGCGCCTCACAGAAGCTGCGCGACTTCTGTCAGAAAATGAAGATGCCAACGTATCGGAAATTGCTTATTTAGTTGGATACAACAATGTTTCTTATTTCAATAAGCTATTTAAAAATGAATACGGTTGTACACCGAAAACATTTAAAACCTTGTATCAATCCAAAGAAGACGTTTAACCCTCCGTGTTTGATTTTTTGAAGTGCCCTTTCTCGCCATAGCTCTTTCTTTCAACACACCTACTCACTGCAGAATCGCCCAAAGCGGAGCGTGGTGTGTTTCACACTTTACGTCGGGCTGGCACAAGATTCATTTAACTATTTACATTACTACTGAAATTTTTTGCATTTTTTAAAAACTCTTTCATAAGTGCAAACCTTCTTTCTGCCCGCGTCATTATTCTCCCGCCTCGGCATTGCCCGGCGCTCAACCTCGTCGCCAAGCCTTACCTTGTCCAATAATCAAAAACAGCAGGGAAATTTATGGAGACTAATAAGATAAAGAGCTTTAGAGAGATAGTGTTTAAGTCGTTGGTCGGTGTGTGTTTGATTTGCAGCCCGGCCTTTGCACAAACCGTCAACATCAACCCGTCAACCGAACACCAAACCATTCGTGGCTTCGGTGGTATGAATGCCCCCGGCTGGATTGCCGACCTGACCTCTGCCCAAGTGGACACCGCCTTTGGTAATGGCGACGGGCAGTTGGGCCTATCGATCATGCGGATGCGCATTGATCCCAATTCCAATAACTGGGGCATTCAGGTGCCCGCAGCCGTGCGCGCAAAATCCCACGGCGCGATTCTGCTGGCCTCGCCCTGGTCGCCGCCAGCCTATATGAAAACCAATAACAACCTGAATAACGGCGGCAAACTGCGGCCGGAATATTACGGCGCTTACACGGATCATCTGTTGAGCTTTACCAACTTTATGGCCTCGAATAACGCTTCGATCTATGCGTTGTCGCTCCAGAACGAACCGGATTGGCATCCCAATTACGAATCCGCCGACTGGAGCGCGACGGATTTTGTAAATTATTTGTTGAGCCAGGGTTCGCGTTTTGGCTCGCTGAAGGTGGTGGCGCCTGAGTCGCTCAATTTTAATCCGGCGCTCTCTGATCCCATGCTGAACAACGCTAACACCGCGCAACACGTGGATATTATCGGTGGCCATTTGTATGGCCGCGCGCCGCGCGATTATCCATTGGCGCGCAGCAAGGGCAAGGAACTCTGGATGACGGAGCACTACACCGAAAGCCAGAATTCCGCTAACGCCTGGCCCTTGGCACTGGATGTCGGCACGGAGTTGCACCAGAGCATGGTGGCCAACTTTAACGCGTATATCTGGTGGTATATCCGCCGCAGTTATGGCCTGTTGACGGAAGACGGTGCCATCAGCAAGCGCGGTTATCTGATGGCGCAGTACTCGAAATTTGTGCGGCCCGGTTATGTGCGCATTGCCGCTACGGAACAACCGCTCACGGGGGTTTTTGTTACGGCTTATAAAGGTCCGGACAATCGCGTGGTGGTGATCGCGGTTAATACCACTACCTCCCACCGCAATCTGAACCTGAATTTGCAGAACGTGAATGTCGGGCAGTTTGTTAAATACAGCACCTCTGCGTCATTGAACCTCGGCTACGGTGGCCGCACCAGCGTTGCCGGTAATAGCGCATCGGTGTGGGTTGATCCGCAAAGCGTTGCCACCTTCGTCAGTGAAGCGGGCAGCGGCAGTTCATCCAGTGTCAGCAGTACCGCATCGTCCCGCTCTTCGGTAGCGGTTTCCTCGCAAGCCTCCTCACAGCCTTCCTCCAGTGCCAGCAGCGCTAACGGCGGTGTCACGGCGAGCGTTGAAATCAGCAACGATTGGGGCAGCGGTTACTGCGCAAACCTGCTCGTCAATAACAATACGGGCGCGCCGGTGACCTGGAATGTCAGCGTGACGGTTCAGGGCACGGTGAACAATTTGTGGAACGGCAGCTGGAGCCAAAGCGGTTCGACACTCACGGTGGCCGGTGTGGGTTGGAACAGCCAATTGCAACCGGGCCAGACCGAGTCGTCCGTCGGTTTCTGTGCGTCGCGTTAACCTCATTTTTTTACAACAGGATAATCACTATGAATAACAACCTGACTGAAAAAAAATCGTTCCATCATCGAGTGATATCGTCAACACAGGTTTGCTTGCGCGTGCTGGCCGGGCTGATGTTGTTAACGGCATCGGTAGTTCACGCCGACAATCCCCTTGTGTCCCATGTTTATACCGCTGACCCGGCGGCGCGGGTGTTTAATGATCGCGTCTATGTGGTAGTCACCCACGATCAGGATAACCAGGCGGACTACGGCGGGCTGATTGATTACTACCTGTTTTCCTCCGACGACATGGTCAACTGGCAGGATCACGGGATCATCTGGAACTCGCGCACCAATACCTCTTGGGCGAACCTGGCGTATGCGCCGGATTTTATCGAGCGCAACGGTCGATATTATTTATATTTTCCTGACGGCGCCGGTTCAATTGGTGTTGCCGTCGCGGATCGTCCCGAAGGCCCCTACACCGATCCACTTGGGCGTCCGTTAGTGAGCAGAAGCACGCCCAACGCCAACGTGACCTGGTTGTTTGATCCAGGTGTGTTTATCGATGATAACGGCCAGGCTTATTTATATTTCGGCGGCGGCGGTCCGGGTAACGCGCGCGTGATTCGGTTGAACAACGACATGATCAGCACCAGCGGTTCGGCGATCACCCTGGATGTGCCAAATTTCTTTGAAGCGCTGTACATGCACAAAAGAAACGGCACTTACTATTTGAGTTATTCCACCGACACTGCCGGCGGTTTAACCATTGACTACATGACCAGCAACAATCCCACGTCCGGTTTTACCCGTCGCGGCACCGTGTTGGGTCAGCCCTGGGAAAATAACAGCAACAACAATCACCAGTCGATTATTCAATACAAAGATCAGTGGTACATCTTTTACCACAATCGCGCGGTGGCCAATGAAGTGGGTCACAGCACCTTTTCGCGCTCTATCAACGTGGACCGTTTGTACTACAACGCCGATGGCACCATGCAGCGCGTGAACGCTGGGCGTGTGGGCGTTCCGCAATTAAAAAATGTGAACGCATTTAACATCAATCAGGCGGAGATGTTTGATAACGAAAACGGTATCGAAACCGAGCGCGCCAGCGAAGGCACCATGAACCTGATGATGGGTTCTGGCGATTGGGTAAAAATTGCCGCTGTGGATTTCGGGGCGGGTGCAACGGGCATGAATGCGCGTGTGGCCGCGGCGATTAATTCCGGTCTGGAAATTCGCCTGGACAGTATCAACAACGCGCCTATTGCCACCTTGCAAGTGCAAAACACCGGCGGCTGGCAAACCTGGCAGACGCAATCCGTTTCTTTCAGCCGCGTCACCGGCGTGCACGATGTGTATCTGCGTTCAACCGCCGGGCACAATTTGAATTGGTATCAATTTACCGGCACGACCGGCGGCAGCGGGCAATTAACTGTTGAGCTGGAATCGTTGCGTAATCAAAGCAGCTTCAGCCCGTTCCTGGTGCAATCCGACAGCGCCGCTTCCGGTGGCCAATACATCGAATGGCCCAACAACAATAATCAATTGCTGGGCACGCCCGCCGACAACGAGAGCGGACAAATCCAGATTGCATTTTCGCTGTCGCAAGCCGCCAGTGTGCAATTCCAGATGCGCGCGGCCATGCTCAATGCGGACGACGATTCGTTCTATTACAAACTGGATAACGGCGCCTGGACCACACAAAACAATACCGCTACCAGCGGTTGGCAAAACGTGTCTGTCGCGAATTTTGAAAATCTGGCGGCGGGCAATCATGTGCTGAGAATTTTGCGCCGCGAAGACGGCACGCGTCTGGATGCGGTGACGCTTACCGCGAGCGCCGGCACCATCAGTGCGAGCAACAATACGTCAAGCAGCGCCAGTTCAGTCAGCTCAAGCCTTAGTTCCAGTGCGGTAAGTTCAAGCGTTGCGAGCAGCGTGGCCAGTTCGACGCCCACCGGCGGGAATGTGTCCGGTTCGATACAAATCACCAACGACTGGGGTGGCGGTTATTGTGCGTCGCTCACCGTGACCAACAGCAGCGGTTCAGCGGTCACCTGGAATCTGGGTATTACGGTTGAGGGTACCGTGAGCAGTTTGTGGAATGGCGAATGGAGTCAAAGCGGTTCAACGTTAAATGTGTCCGGTGTTAGCTGGAACAGCATCCTGCAACCGGGCCAGAGTGATTCGTCTATCGGTTTCTGCGCAAACCGTGGCGGCACACCGCCGGTATCGTCCAGCAGTGTTGCATCAAGCACGCCGTCATCCAGTGCGCCATCTTCAAGCGTTTCGTCCTCCGTTGGTTATGAAGTGCCGGAGAATAATTTCGCGCAAAACGGCGGTGTGGAAAGTGGCTTCAGCAACTGGGGGTCAACCGCCGGTACTGCAAGCCGCAATACCTCCCAGCGCCGTAGCGGTTCTGCCAGTGCCTACATCACCGGTCGCACGGCTGCGTGGAATGGTTTGACCTTTACTGTCGGCGCCTTAACGACCGGTAACGAATACGACGTAGCCGTGTGGGTCAGGCTCGCCGCCGGTTCGCCCGATTCGGTGGTGATGTTAACGGCCAAGCGTCAGGACGATGCGGATACTTCGACCTATAACGAATATTCGCAAGTGGCGATGGCTACCGCCTCGGCTAACGGCTGGACCTTGTTGCAAGGTTACTACACGCAATCCGGTACACCCTTCCAGCATTTCATCATTGAATCAGAAAACGAAACCATCAGTTTTTATGCGGATGATTTTTCTATCGGCGGTGAAGTGGAACAAGGTGGCGGCGATCATGAATTCTTTGTCGGCAATATCACTACCTCCGGCAATGTGCGTTCCGACTTTATTCAATACTGGGATCAAATCACGCCGGAAAACGAAGGCAAGTGGGGTTCCATTGAAGGCACACGGGATGTGTATAACTGGGCACCACTCGACCGCATTTATAACTATGCGCGCGCGAATAATATCCCGGTAAAAGCACACACCTTTGTGTGGGGTAATCAATCGCCGAGTTGGCTCAACAATTTGAGTGGCCCGGAAGTTGCCGCCGAAATTGAAGAATGGATTCGCGATTACTGCGCGCGCTACCCCGATACGGCGATGATCGACGTGGTGAACGAAGCTACACCCGGCCATGCGCCAGCAACCTATGCGCAACGCGCTTACGGCAACGACTGGATTATTCGCGTATTCCAGATTGCGCGGCAGTATTGCCCCAACGCCATTCTCATTCTGAATGACTACAACGTGTTGAGCTGGAACACCAACGAGTTTATCGCCATGGCGCGCCCGGCGGTGCAAGCGGGTGTGGTGGATGCCCTGGGGTTACAGGCGCACGGTCTGGAAGACTGGTCGTTTAATGATGTGAGTAGCAAATTGAATCAGGTGGCTGCATTGGGCTTGCCGATTTATATCTCCGAGTACGATGTGGCGCGCACCAACGACCAACAACAACTGCAAATCATGCAGACGCAATTCCCACTGTTCTACAACCACCCGTCGGTAAGAGGCATCACCCTGTGGGGTTATGTCGTGGGCCGCACCTGGGTGAACGGCAGTGGTTTGATCCAGGAAAATGGCACACCGCGCCCGGCCATGACCTGGTTGATGAATTATCTGGATCGTTAAAGCGATACCCGATGGAAAAGGATTTCCATCACTGGCAGTAGCAACACCCAAAAATAATCGACCTGCGCAGTACTGCTGCGCAGGCATATACCTGCATCGATCTGAACGCTGAAAACTTCACTGGCCGCCGCTGCCTGGCAGGGTGCCGGTGCAAGTTATTCTGCAACCGTCGTATTCACAAATGTTTGTGAATATATCTGTATCCGATTACTGACTTTTATCAGTAGTTCTTTTGAGGAATACATCATGTATAGATCGATAAAAACAATGTCTTGCCCGGCATTACTCAAACGGCCAGCGCAGTGTGTGATGCTGACACTCGCGGCGGCGGCCTTGACCAGCACCGCTCACGCAGCCTGCCAATACACGGTAACGAATCAGTGGGGCAATGGCTTTACTGCATCCGTCAAAGTCACCAACAACACCAACGCGGCGGTAAACAGCTGGAATGTCAGCTGGCAATATTCCGGCGATAACCGCGTGACGAACAGCTGGAATGCCAATGTCAGTGGCAGCAATCCTTATAGTGCAAGTAACGCGAGTTGGAACGGCAGCTTACAACCGGGCCAATCGGCCGAGTTTGGTTTCCAGGGCACCAAAGGCGGCGCAGCGGCGCAGGTGCCTGCTGTGACCGGCGCACTGTGTGGTGGCAGCGTGAGTTCCAGTTCTGCGCCCTCTTCTACACCCTCGTCGTCTTCCAGCAGTACACCACCGGTCAGCAGCTCATCATCCAGCTACTCGTCGCCGAGCAATAATATTGCGCAAAACGGTGGAGTGGAAAGTGGACTGACTAACTGGGGAACGACTGCCGGTACGGTCACCCGTACTACTTCTGTGAGCCGCACCGGCGCAGCCAGTGCATACATCACCGGTCGCACAGCCGCGTGGAATGGTTTGACGTTTAATGCGGGTGCCTTAAACAACGGCAGCGAATATAACGTGGGTGTTTGGGTCAGGCTGGCTGCGGGTTCACCGGATGCGGTGGTGATGCTGACAGCCAAACGGCAGGACGATTCAGACACGTCCACCTACAACGAATATACCCGCGTTGCCATGGCGGAAGTGTCGGCTAACAACTGGACGCTGCTGGAAGGTTATTACACGCAATCGGGTACACCGTTCCAACACTTTATTATTGAGTCCGACAACACTACCGTCAGTTACTACGCCGATGATTTTGTAGTGGCGGGTGATCGTCCCTCGTCCAGCTCTTCATCAAGTTCATCCAGCAGTGCAGGCAACACCGGTAAGTTCGTCGGTAACATCACCACCTCCGGTGCGGTGAGATCAGACTTCACCCGTTACTGGAATCAGATTACCCCGGAAAACGAAGGTAAATGGGGTTCTGTTGAAGGTACGCGCAACGTTTACAACTGGGCACCGCTTGATCGCATCTACGCCTACGCGCGGCAAAATAATATTCCGGTAAAAGCTCACACCTTTGTGTGGGGTGCGCAGTCACCGTCATGGCTTAACAATTTGAGCGGCCCGGAAGTTGCCGTTGAAATTGAACAGTGGATTCGCGATTACTGCACCCGCTACCCGGATACCGCGATGATCGACGTGGTGAACGAAGCTGTGCCTGGCCATCAGCCTGCCGGTTATGCACAACGTGCCTTTGGCAATAACTGGATTCAACGGACGTTCCAGCTCGCGCGTCAATATTGCCCCAACTCCATCCTGATCCTGAACGACTACAACAATATTCGCTGGCAACACAACGAGTTTATTACGCTTGCCAGAGCACAAGGCAATTATATTGATGCCGTCGGCCTGCAGGCGCACGAGTTGAAGGGTATGACCGCCGCGCAAGTTAAAACTGCCATCGACAATATCTGGAACCAGGTGGGCAAGCCCATCTACATTTCGGAATACGATATCGGCGATAACAACGATCAAGTACAACTGCAAAACTACCAGGCGCACTTCCCCGTGTTCTGGAATCACCCTCATGTCAGAGGCATCACTCTGTGGGGCTATGTCAACGGCAGAACCTGGATTGAAGGTTCCGGTTTGATTTCGGAAAACGGCACACCCCGTCCTGCCATGACCTGGTTGATGAATTACATCGGGCGTTAATAGCCTTGAAAAACGGCGATCCTCTTCTCGGGGAGGATCGCCTGCAACCTGAAAGTAAAGCTCACGGGATTTTCTGCGCATTTATTTGCCAGGAAATCCCGCGTTTCGAAAATAACAGCCAGCTAATCAGAGCGAATTAGCGAGCAATAGTATCCGGGAGATATCAACAACCATGAACATCACCCTCAATTTACGCAAACGCGCGACGCAATTCGTGATGCTGGCAACAGCTGCAGCGTCGATGGCGTTACCGGTACAGGCTGCGTGCGAATACACTGTCACCAATCAATGGGGCAATGGTTTTACGGCCTCGATAAAAATCACCAACAACACCAACGCCGCCGTGAACAACTGGAATGTCAGTTGGCAATATGCGGGCGATAACCGCATCACCAACAGCTGGAATGCCACGGTCAGTGGTTCAAATCCTTACGCTGCAAGCAACGCGAGCTGGAATGGCAATTTATCAGCGGGCCAATCAACCGAGTTCGGTTTCCAGGGCACTAAAGGCAACGCCGCGCCGGAAATTCCCGCGCTGAGCGGCACGCTGTGTGGCGGTAGTAATCCGATTTCTTCCAGCAGTTCTTCCGCACAATCTTCCGTTGTTGTGTCATCCAGCAGCGCGCTGTCCAGTTCCATTGTAACGACAAGCGCGAGCAGCTCGTCCTATTCTCCACCCGCAAATAACTTTGCCGAAAATGGCGGCGTGGAAGATGGCTTAACGAACTGGGCAACCACCGCCGGTAGCGTGGCGCGTTCGACGCAGGAACGCCGCAGCGGTTCAGCCAGTGCGTTAATTACTGGCCGTACATCTGCGTGGAACGGATTAACTTTTAATGTTGGTTCACTCACCCAAGGCAACACCTATGATGTAGCCGTGTGGGTAAAACTGGCCGCCGGTTCGCCAGCAGCAGAAATTATTCTCACAGCAAAACGCGAAGACGATGCGGACAGCAGCAGCTACAACGAATATTCCAATATCGCGCGCGTAACCGCCAACGCCACTAGCTGGACCTTGTTACGCGGCAACTACACGCAGAGTGGAACGCCCTTTCAACATTTTATTATTGAATCGTCCAACACCAGCGTCAGTTATTACGCCGATGATTTTTCTGTGGGCGGTGAACGCGATGACGAACCGGTTGATTTAGTGGAAGCAAGCAATCCGATTATCTGGGCCGATGTGCCCGATCCTTCGGTGATTCGCGTGGGCGATACTTACTACATGACCAGCACCACCATGCACATGAGTCCCGGTGTGCCGGTGATGAAATCCACTGACCTGAAAAACTGGACGCTGATAAATTACGCCTACTCCACCCTTGCCAATACCGCGCAATTGAACCTGGAAAACGGGCAAGAAGCTTATGGTAATGGTTCCTGGGCGAGCAGCATTCGGTATCTGGACGGTACCTTCTATGTGAGTACCTTTTCCTACACCACCAACCGCACCTATATTTACCGAACCAATAATATTGAAGGCGGTTCCTGGACGACCTCGGTGCTTAATGGCCTGTATCACGACTCCGCCTTGTTCTTTGAAAACGGGCGCGTGTTTCTGGTTTACGGCGTTGACGATATTAAATTAATCGAACTCACCGCCGATGCCACCGCCATCAAGCCCGGCGGTATCAATCAAACCATCATCACCAAAGCTTCCGCCATCGCCGGTACCAATTTTTACGTTCCCGCCGAAGGCGCACACCTGCAAAAAATCAATGGCCGCTATTACATCTCACTAATCAGTTGGCCAGTGGGCAGCGGGCGTTCGCAATTAATTTATCGCGCCGACAATTTAACCGGCCCCTATCAAGGCCGCATTGCTTTGCAGGATCAAGGCGTGGCGCAAGGCAATTTAATTGATACACCCACCGGTGACTGGTATGCGTTTTTATTTAAAGACAGCGGCGCCGTCGGGCGTATTCCTTACCTGGTGCCGGTGCGTTGGGAAAATGGCTGGCCGGTGTTTGGGGTGAATGGGCGCGTGCCGCAGCAACTGGGTTTTGCGGTGGAAAATTACGGGCTGGCCGGCGTGGTGACGGCGGATGAATTCAATAGCACACGTTTGCCCTTGCAGTGGCAATGGAACCACAACCCGGATAACAGCGGCTGGTCGTTACAGGCACGCCCCGGGTTTATGCGTATCACCAACACGCGCCGCGACAGCAGTTTTGTCAACACGCGCAATACACTCACGCAACGCACTTTCGGCCCGCAAAGTTCCGCGCGCGTGGCGATGGAAACCAACGGCATGCGCGATGGTGACTACGCCGGGCTCGGTGCCTTGCAAGCGCGTTACGGTTATGTGGGCGTGACGCAATCCGGCGGCAATAAATCCATCATCATGGTGGACACCACCTCCGGCAGCCCGCAGGAAATCGAACGCATCAGCCTCAATCAAAATCGTGTGTATTTCCGCATCGATATGGACTTCCGCAACCAGACCGATCAGGCGCGGTTTTATTTCAGCCTCGACGGTTCCAACTGGCGCGCCATCGGCAACACGCTGCGCATGACCTATGACCTGGATCATTTCATGGGTTATCGCTTTGCGTTGTTTAACTACGGCACGCAATCCACCGGCGGCTACGTCGATTTCGATTACTACCGTTTGGAGTAATCATCGCGTTTATCAACAGAAAAAAATAACAGTAAGACTTCACCGGCAAAAAAGACAGCGCCGCTTTTCACCCGGAACGCGGCGTAAAACATAACGAAAGGAGAACCTGACAATGTATTTAATAAACCTCAACCCGATACTGCCGAGCGCGATCAAGCGGGCGTGCAGTGTCATTGGTGTGAGTGCGGCGCTTGCCGCCTTCACGCATGGCGCGTCCGCCGCGTGTACTTATTCTATCGATAACGAATGGGGCTCGGGTTTTGTGGCGAGCATTACCATCACCAACGACACCAACACAGCCATCAGTAACTGGAGTGTGAATTGGCAATACAACACCAATCGCATGTCGAGCGGCTGGAATGCGAATTTTTCCGGCTCCAATCCTTATACCGCGACCAACATGGGCTGGAACGGCAACATTGCGCCGGGCCAATCGGTCAGTTTTGGTGTGCAAGGTGAAACCAACGGCGGCAGCATAGAGCGCCCGACCATCAACGGCAGTGTGTGTGGTGGCGGTTCAACCTCCTCAACACCGGCGAGTTCTTCCAGCGCGCCGAGCACCAGTTCCAGCAGCAGTTCGGTTGCCAGTTCTGTCGCACCATCAACGCTGGTGCTGCAGGAATCCCAGGGTGGTTTCTGTCGCGTTGACGGTACTGTCGATAATAACCACAGCGGTTTTACCGGTGCAGGATTTGCCAACACCAACAACGCGCAAGGCGCAGCGATTGTGTGGGCCGTACAGGCCGCCAGCAGCGGTCCGCGCACCTTGACCTTCCGCATGGCCAATGGCGGTACCGGCAATCGCAATGGTGCCTTGTTGATTAATGGCGGCAGTAACGGAAATTATTCCGTCAGCTTGCCTGCAACGGGCGGCTGGGAAAACTGGCAAACCGTTTCTGTCGAAGTGGATCTGGTGCAGGGCAATAACGTGTTGCAGTTGTCGGCGTCGACGGCAGAAGGTTTGCCGAATGTTGATTCACTGAGCGTCGCCGGTGCCAGTGTAACGGCAGGCAACTGCGGTAATACCAGCTCCAGTTCTTCTTCCAGCAGTTCGTCATCCAGCTCGCCGTCCTGCGCGTTGCCGAACCGTTTTTCCTGGACCTCGACACCGCCGCTGATTTCACCGCAGCGTTCCAACTGGGCATCGGTAAAAGATCCAAGCATTGTGCGTTACAACGGCTTGTATCATATCTTTGCAACGGTGTTTGATACCTCTACCGGCGGGGATGGCAGTTGGGGTTCGATCTATATGAATTTTGCCGATTGGAATCAGGCCGGTTCTGCAACACAGGTTCCTTTCCGGGGAACAGCGATGGGTAACGCCGTTGCGCCGCAAGTGTTTTTCTTCCGCCCGCACAATCGCTGGTATCAAATCACGCAATGGGCCGGTGCCTATTCAACCACCACCGATATCACCAACCCGAACAGCTGGTCACCGAAACAAAAATTATTGCAAGGCGAACCCGCTGGCGCGCTGGATTTCTGGGTAATTTGTAACGCGACCCATTGTTACCTGTATTTCTCGCGTGACGACGGTGTGTTGTATATGTCCAAAACTACCATCGGTAATTTCCCCAACTTCTCCGGCTATTCCATCGTGATGGAAGATCATCGCGGCAATGGCAACAGCTTCCTGTTTGAAGCGGCGAATGTGTATAAGGTTGATGGCTTCAATCAATATTTATTGTTGGTGGAAGCCTATTACACACCCGGTTACGGCCCGCGTTATTTCCGCTCCTGGACATCGTCCAGCCTCGATGGTCCCTGGACGCCGCTTGCCGATACCGAAGCCAATCCTTTTGCGGGCGAGAACAATGTGGAATGGCCGCAAGGCAAATGGTCACGCGGTATCAGCCACGGCGAGTTAGTGCGCTCCGGTTACGACGAGCGGCTTACGATTGATCCGTGCAATCTGGAATTCCTCTACCAGGGTGAAGCCGGCACGGCATCGTCCTACGGGCGAATTCCTTACAAGCTTGGTTTGCTGCGGTTAAAACGATAAGCGCTACCGCATTTTAAATGTGGTGTGCTCGTGTTAGCTGCAATGAATTATTTCCCGCAATCCATTGCAGCTTTTTTTCACGGAACCACCAGGGTAATCATGTGAGATGGGTAAGACCCCGCCAATGAATAGCGCTGATGTCGCGATAAAGGTGAAAGAACGCCATCTTTAATGCGCAGCAGCAAACTGACATTGGCATTGCAGCGCCTGGCGACAGGCGCTTTTTTTTGCCCTAACCGTAGGTCGGATTAGCGCAGCGTAATCCGACAAGTGCTTACGAATAAAATGGTTTGAGTTGGGTGTCGGATTACGCTGGCGCTAATTCGACCTACAGGTGCAGGCGAAACTTTTCATAAAGCACGTCACTAACACCACCTGCGGCTTCGATCAGCGCCGCAAAAGCGGGGAATAGGTTCAAAAATAAAAGCAATTTTCTTCATGAAAAAGAAAAATGACCTGCCAGCTTCATTCATTCACAACAATATTTTTATCCGCAAACAATTGCGCTGAATTCAGCGTTGTAGATCAAATTCTTTTGAAAAAACAATCGGTAAAAATAGGGTTTTAAACAACTTATCGCTATAGAGATATTGTTATATAGTTTATTTGACCATATGGTTATTGTTCGATTGACAATATGAAGGGGCAGCTTTATAAATTTGGGATCGAAGTAACCATGACTCGGTTTAACAATAACAGCAGGCTGAATGGTTCCTCCGGTAAAAAAACCTGTTCGCAACGAACAGAAATCCTTCACAGTCCTTCCTCCTCTATGAGTGGTATTGGTCGAAAGGCTAACCCCTGGAGTCTAATAATGAAATTAACAATCGCCAGTAAACGCGTGATCTCTTCAATGATTTGGGCCGCCGCGCTGTGTGTATCGGCCGTTAGCGCGCAAACCCTTACGTCAAACCAAACCGGCACCCACAACGGATTCTATTATTCGTTCTGGAAAGATTCCGGTAACGCTTCGTTCGGCTTGCAAGGCGGCGGACGTTATACCTCACAATGGGACAACAGCACCAACAACTGGGTTGGCGGTAAAGGCTGGAATCCCGGTGGCCCGCGCGTTGTAAATTACTCGGGCTACTATGGCGTAGACAATTCGCAAAACTCTTACCTGGCCCTGTATGGCTGGACCAGAAACCCGTTGGTCGAATACTACGTTATTGAAAGTTACGGCTCGTATAACCCATCCTCTTGTTCCGGTGGTGTTGACTACGGCAGCTTCCAGAGCGATGGCGCGACCTACAATGTGCGCCGCTGTCAACGTGTTAACCAACCGTCCATCGAGGGCACTCGCACCTTCTATCAATATTTCAGCGTGAGAACACCGAAGAAAGGTTTCGGCAATATCTCCGGCACCATTACGGTGGCTAACCACTTTAATTTCTGGGCCAGCAAAGGCTTGAACCTCGGCTCGCACGATTACATGGTATTGGCGACCGAAGGTTATCAAAGCCGTGGTAGCTCCGACATTACCGTGAGTTCAGGTAGCACTGGCGGTGGCGGCGGTAGCTCCAGCTCTGCACCATCAGGCGGTAGCAAAACCATCGTAGTGCGTGCACGCGGTACAACCGGCCAGGAGAGCATCACACTGAGAGTGAACAACACGGCGGTGCAAACCTGGACGTTGAGCACCAACATGACTAACTACACCGCGTCAACCAACCTCTCTGGCGGCAGCGTGGTGGAATTCACCAACGACAGCGGTAACCGCGATGTGCAGGTGGATTACATCAG
>CAMLOU010000072.1 GCA_946481735.1 uncultured Cellvibrio sp. | reverse complement strand
CGCCCGGTAACGCCTTTACCCCTGCGCTACGGCAGTCTGGATGACCTGGTGCCGGGTTATCCCCTGGAAGACATCGATTTGCCGGAAGATCTCCAGGTGTTTATGGAAGCCGTGCTGGATATTTCCATGAATGATTGGGTAAGCCTGCACAACCATTACACACTCTTGCCGACCCGCCCGCAATTGCAACGTATGCTCGGTGTGCGCCAGGCGCGCCTGGGTTATCGCATCAACCAGAGTTATCAGGCGGACAGCAAGATGGTTTCGGTAAAGCTGGGCCGCTTGCGCAATCAGAATCAGATGTTGATGAGCGATTTACTTCACAAGACGTTTATTCCCAGTGCATCCATCCTTGAATACCAGCGCAATGCTGCACAACTGCTTTCGCTGGAAGATTTGTTGAATGGTCCACCCCATCGGCTACGGGGGTTAGCTGAAACCCAGCGCAATAGACTGGACCAGGCTACCCACTCGCTGTTGAAAGAATTGCGCAAGGTTGCTCCGTCTATCCGTTTGCAATGGGCCGAAGCCGCTGAACTGGATACGCTTAATGTAAAGCAACCCACGCAATGGCCGGGCATCGGGCAGGCCGAAGCCAAAGACCTTAATGGTATACGCACGCTGGTGGAATTAATCCAGTGGTGGTGGCGGCAACTTACCACTAACGCCAGCAGTACAAGCCATTCCGCCGTGCGCAATTTAATTCGCGCGACCTTGATGCTCGCCGCAGCGGATGACCCCGATCAGATTTTACGTGGTAATTTGGCAACGGTACCGGGGCGATTTGTTGTTGGCGAGGCGCTGCGTTTAACCCTAAACAAGGAAGCCTTGCCGGGTACTCTATTGCAAATGGTGAGCCCGACAAATGTCCTGATCGGCACGCTGAGGATCGACGATTTTGATGATAAGGGTGCAGTAGCCACCTTGACCCAACTGGTAACGCAAGATGCAATACCCTCCACGGCTTATACCGTTACCGGCTTTATGATGCCAGGCAAAAAAAGGTAACGTGGAATGGACGCTCGTGGTGTTGCCATTCAACGTATGACGCTAAGCGGAGCAATCCATCACCGGGAGGCGCTGCTGCACTCTCTGGAAGCGCAATCCTGGCCAGCAGAGGATGACGAAAGGTTGATGGTTATCCGGCGCATTGACGTGCGCGGCCCCTGGTGGCAATTGGGTGCAGATGCTGCCGCCATGGCGCATCAGCTGGTGGCTAACGCAGTGCATATCTCGCAGCCGGGCGCACAAACGGCAGACATTATTTATTTTCGTCACCGCACTGAACAAGTGGTGTACCTTTGTCTGGATCTCTTACGCAATAACTATCAGCATTGGTATTGGCAGACATTTATCCACCCTGCATCAACGCCCACAGCTATATTGCGTAATCTCTTGCAGGAAAATGTGTTTGATTTGCCCGATGTGTTATTTCGTCTGAATCGTGCGCGCTGTTTACCCGCATTAATTAAAACATTGGGGCCTGACAATGTTCGCGATATTTTTCGGGAGCTCTGTACTGTCACGCAGTGGCAGGGACATTCGCCCACCGCATCAAACAGTAACACCTTACCGCAGGAACAATTTTCTGTAGAGCGTCAGAAAATCCTCCCTGAATGGGCTGATACTCTGATCTCACTCAAACGTGATGCATTGGATAATGCTGATGTCATCGCTTTAATTTCATTGATCTGCGCCTGGAAAATTTACCCGCATAAATTATCGGATCGACATTTTTCAGTGCGTTGGCAACAATGGTTTTGTGACGTTATCCAGGGCGATACAAAATCTGCGGATAAGCAACACATCGCGCAAAACGCTGCTCAAACGCTTGAGGTGGAAAGCAACTATATTCCCGCTGCGAGATTGGAAAATCAGGTTTTTGTTGCCGACGCCACAGGTTCATCTGCCTCATTAACCGGTGTTGAACCTATCGTTTTGCCGGATCATGACATTTACCTGACCCAGTACGGCGGTATTTTTTTCCTGATCAATGCCTTGCTACTGACTAAATGTACCGACGATATCCAGGCAAGCCAGGTGGCCCCCTGGCAGCTTATTCAGCACATGGCGCATATGCTCGGGTGCGGTAAGGATGCAGGTTTAATGGAATTTTTCGACAGCCAGCTGGCAACGCCCGCAGAAGAGGGCGCTTTACAATCCGCAGCGCATCTTGCCGAAAAGCTGACGCCGCAGGTAATACACCGCTTTCATCAACACCTGCAGTGGAATGCGGATTTTTTTCAGATGCGTGCGCGTATTGAGCAGCGCCTGCCGTACATCAATGTGTATTTTCATGTGTCGTCGATACAACTGCCTTTGCGTCTGTTGGGGTTGGATATCAATCCCGGGTGGCAGCCCTGGCTGGGGCAGGTGGTCAAGTATCACTATGTCACTGATCCGGATCTCTTACCGTTAAATCCTATATGAGACCCAAACCCATGAACAGCACTGTCAGGATCTCATCCATGCCAGCGCACAATGCGCGGTCAAAACAGGAATCGTTTTTTTCTCAGTGGATTCTGGCAGGCATCAGTGATTTCGGCCGCGCTCGACTCGCCTCGCCATCCATTACCTTTACGCAATCGGAACACGCGCAACAACTGGCAAGCCACTGGCAGCTTTCCCGTTACGACTGGGCAACGGTGCGTTCTCATACGCGCATTCAGCACCTCAGGTTATCTGAACCACTGCAACAGGTACTGAAGGATTATCAGCTTGGCCTGGCCGATCTGTTTTTGCTCGGCTTGTGCGGCGAAGTAGAAAACAGTTACTGGCTTAACCTGGCGCTCGCAGAATTACAAACACCGGATCAACATCCGCGCCCCCGCCTGCATCTTGTGTGTGAGTTATTGAATGATCTATTTGATGCAGATGTCTCGCCGATTGATCTTGTTAATCACCCTTTGGTCAATGCGGGCCTGCTTCAGGTTGTTGGCGATGAGCCCTGGCCTTTGCGCCATTTACAGGTTGATGGATTATTGTGGTCGCTATTGACCGGGGCAAGAGTGTCCTGGCCCGGCACGATTCAACTTACGGGTAATGAGCCGCTGGTGCCTGAAGCCTTGCAACAATCGCTTGCGATCATTGCGCAGCACATTCGGTTAGGTCGTGCTCATACAATTGTACTGCGTGGTGCGCGTGCCACTGCTGTCCATGTTGCCAGCGAGCTGGCCCGTTATCTGAATATTCAACCAATAAAAGTCACCCCGGAGTTGTGGGCGCGTGACAAAGCTTTACACCTTGCCGCCACCTACGGCAAATGGCTTCCCGTCATTGAACCGGTGCTTGGTCCAGGGGAGATTTATCAAGTGCCCGGTGCTGCCACCATGGCGCAAGTGATGCTCTGTGGCCACGAGGGTATTGTGCAGGGGCGAGCGCCGGTGGAGCTGGACATTCCCGGCTTTACTTTGCAGGAGCGGCAGATATTGTGGCAGAACTATTTGTCATCGCCAGAGCTTGCGCAGGAACTGGCGGAATCGTCGCTGATCGACGGTGCAAGTATCCAGACGCTGTCACAGATGGCACAAGCCCAGGCAGCTTGCGAACAACAACCGCTTAAGCGTCAGCATATTCTGAACTCACGTCTTCATCAGGGGAATCATCGGTTACGTCAATTGGCACAGCCAGTGTTGCGTCAGGTGGATAGCCATGCGTTGGTGTTGCCGGCGGGCGTGAACCAGCAGATACACCAATTAATCCAGCGTTGTAAAAAGCGCGAAACCTTATGGCAGGATTTGGGCTGCACGGCCCAGGCCTCGGTAAATCTAGGGATTCGTGTGTTATTTTCGGGTGAAAGTGGAACAGGAAAAACGCTGGCCGCCAGTTACATTGCAACACAACTCGGCGCACCCTTGTATCGGGTAGACCTGGCCTCGGTGATGAACAAATACATCGGCGAGACAGAAAAAAATCTCGGTTTGTTGCTAGATGAAGCGGCAGCGAGTGACACAATATTGTTGCTCGACGAAGCCGATGCGTTATTCGGTAAACGCACGGACACCGGTGGCGCAGGTGATCGTTTTGCCAATATGCTGACCAATTATTTACTCACGCGCATTGAAACCCATCCCGGCATTGCAATCCTGACCAGCAATGGCCGTTCCCGTATTGATTCAGCGTTCACCCGCCGCCTGGACGCCATTATTGAATTTATCCCACCGGCAGCGGCCGAGCGTTACCTGATCTGGCAATCCCATCTCGGTGCGAGAAATCCCGGCGAACAATTTTGCCAACTGCTCGCCAGCTATTCCGAATTGCCCGGCGGCTTTATTCGCAACGCCGTGCTCACCGCAGCAACACACATCAATACGACGGAAAATCAAACGATTCCTCCTGCCATGTTGTTGCGCGCCTTGATGGATGAGTACCGCAAACTGGGTAAAGCCATCCCCACCAAACTTGAACATCTGGCGCAGTCACTGGCAACACAATAAAGGACGCCGACCATGGCAACACTTGCACAAAAAAAGCGTTCAGGAAAATCCGGCGGTCACGACAATAAAACAGCTCAACGCCAGGCCGAAGAGAAAAAAGATTCCCCAGCGCAGCGCAAGGTGATGCGCTCAGCCTACCTGCAGACCAAGATGGCCGTTAGCACACCGGGCGACACCCAGGAACAGGAAGCCGACCGCGTGGCCGACGAAGTCAGCCGTATGCCGAAAGGTGTAGCGCGCACGACCGACGAAACAGCGCCGCCGGGCTCATCCAAACCAGAGAATAATGCAGAGCAACCACAATCCCTGCAAACCAAAATGTCCCGAATGGAAGAAGAGCCAGACACTGCTCGCACCAAATTGTGTCGCGCGGAAGCGGAAAATTTGAATACGAAAGCTGCACGCACGGAAGAAGAGGACGTTACCGCACAAACAAAACTTCACCGACAGGAAGAAGGGCCCACGACGACTGAAACCGATGCAGAAGCCGCATCACCCGAAACCCCTGTCGTCGCCGACGAAACCGAACAAAAAATCGAATCCCTGCGCGGCCAGGGAAACCCCATGGCCGACGACGTCCGCCAGGAAATGGAAGGCAAACTACACGCCGATTTTTCCCGCGTCTCCATCCACACCAGCGGCGACGCCGACGCCCTATGCAAACAACTCAGCGCCCGCGCCTTCACCGTAGGCAACGACATCTTCTTCGCCGCCAGCGAATACGCGCCTACGACGGAAGCCGGGAGAAAGTTGCTGGTGCATGAGTTGACGCATGTGGTGCAGCAATCTGGTGGTTTACACCGAAAAATAATGCGAGATGATATTCCGTCCACGGGAGGAAGCGGATCGTCCGCATCAACAGTTACTGTTGGAACGTTACAATTACCGAGATTTAAAGCAACTCGTCATTCAGATAAGTATCAGTCTCGCATTGATCAAGATCTTCTATACCGTCCAGCAGCTTACTCGCGTAGTTCTTCGATTAGGCCAGCACAGAGTTGGGATGAGGAGATTGATGCTAGTTCAATAGCATCAGCGATCCAGAGTCGAATTGGTACACAAGAGCCTGGTAGAGTAGCTCCTTTTATTATGGTCCCAAAGAATGATGCCAATCCAAACTTCATCCGCTTTGGTTCGGTTGAGCAGTTGGCAGAGCGCCAGAAAAGACCTAATTGGAATAGATCTGGCAATGGAACGTTTTATGAGGCAGATCACATTGTTGAGCTACAGGTTAATGGGGCTGATGATGTAGAAAGCAATTACGAATTGCTTGAACAGGATAGTAATCAAACTTCTGGACGTGTTATTCGTGAAGGCATAATTAGAACTGTAAATGGTTTTTTGCGTCGTACAAGTGACCCAGAAGTACAAGCGATTCCAGAAGATAAACGTAACGTTGACTCATTAAAGGCGGAATATAATATTAAGTTTGACGCATTTCGTGGGTCCCTTTCAGCAGGAAGAGGTGAATATTGGACTAAAGATGAAATCGAAACAAACTATCATCTCAATTTTAGCCGTTATGTAAGTATCCTAGATCCCCTCTATCCTAATAGGGGAGCTCCTTTCGGGCGTTGGCCTAGTGGCTGGAATGCTCGTGATTATGTTGGTGGCGCAAGCGAAAATGGTGGACCATCACGATTAGTAATCTATGCAAATCGCATGGGCGGAAAAAGTAAGCGGATGGACTGGCCAGTAGACGCCACTCCAACACAACGTATGCCATTTCCAGAAAACACCAGCAGAAGAAACTCTTGGATTAGAGGGTTTATAGCAGAAACCATTTCGTTCAATCCCCAAACCTCTAATTCAGAAGCAATTGCCGGAACAATACAGGGAGAACTATTTAAAAACAATGATCGGTTGAACTTTAACGGAATGCGGACCGAAATAGATATCTATTCGGTGCCTGGGTTGCCCTATGTAGTTCATGTCGATGCTCCCTCTGTTGAAGCACAAATTAACGCAATATTTAGTGATCGGTCGAAGGGGGTTTCTGGCGCAAGTCCGATTAGCGTAGTTCAGGCTGGCCTAGATGAGGAAGGCGTAATAGTCCGGGGCAAGTTATTACCAACCATTCCCCTTATTCGCGATGCAGACATTGATTTAATAATCAGTGGTGATGATTTAAGTTTAGAGAAAACTTTTGCTAGTGGAGAGTTAAATCTACCTAGTCCATTTAATCTTGATAATGCCAGCTTGACTTTAGCGATTAGTACGGATAGCGGATTTTTAGTTACAGGCGCATTGGATTTCTCTATCGATAACGTAGGTGAGGGCCAAATTCGCGCTTCAGTAGCATCGGCAGGTGAAGATCGAGGATTTACTTTAGCAGGAGAATTCAACTTCGACGAACGCCTGTTCGGCGAAGGCACCACAGCCCAGGTCCGCATGGGCTATGCCAACGAACAATGGAGCATGGGCGGCACCATTACAATTCCTGAAGGAAAAGTTCCAGGCGTTACCTCGGCAACGATCGATGTGAATTATTCCGAAGGTGATGGGTTCTCCGCCCGCGGAGATGCGACCCTGGATATCCCCGGTGTTGAGAGCGGCACGATTGAAATTACACAATCCGAAGAAGCCGGTTTTTCCATTGGTGGCACATTTAATTTGTCGCCCGATGCTCCCGGTATTCGCGGCGGTTCCATCAGTGTTACGTTGCGTGAACGACCCGACGGTACCGGTTATGCGCTCAGTGCAACCGGTGAGGCGCAACCGGATATTCCTGGGATCAATTCAAACCTCATCGTCAGCTACAACGACGGCGCCTTCACCGCCGAAATTGAAGCAGATTATTCACGCGGTATGTTATCCGGTCGGGTCAACGCCGGCGTCACGAACCGCAGTGTCGGTGAAGATGGCCAGACACTTTCAGAAACCGCCGAGCCGGATAATCCCTTGATTGTTTATGGCGGCGGTTCGCTTTCCTTGCAACTCGCCCCCTGGCTGCAAGCAACCGCCGGTGTACAGTTTTCTCCAAACGGGGAAATTACCGTGACCGGTGAAATCGGTTTGCCCGATGAGCTGGAAATTTTTGCGCGGCGCGAGATCAATAAATCCATCTTTAACATCGCCGTGCAAGCACCGATTTTCCCCGGCATTGTGGCGGAGATCGGTGGGGGCTTGAGTGCGACGGCGGGTATCGGCCCCGGTGTGATTGATCAATTACGCCTGGGCGTGACTTACAACCCGGACCACGAAGAAGATACGCACATTACAGGCGATGCCCATCTCAATATTCCTGCCAATGCCGGCTTACGTTTATCGGTGCGCGCGGGCATCGGTTTGGGTATCACCGGTGCCAGTGCAACCGGTGGTCTGGACATTGGCGGCACACTCGGTATCGAAGGCGCGGCGGAAGCAGGTGTGCATGTGGACTGGACACCGGCTACAGGCCTGGATATCGAAGCGGAAGTGGCGGTACATGCACAACCGAGTTTCACCTTTGATATCGGTGGCTATGTCAGCGTGCGCGCGTTGGGCTTCAGTGTGTACGACGAGCGATGGGAATTTGCGTCTTACACCTTTGGCTCCGATTACCGTTTTGGTATTCGCTTACCGATTCATTATAAAGAAGGTGAGCCCTTTGATATTTCTCTTGATGATGTGGAATTTGAAGTACCGGATATCGACACCAATCAATTACTCCGTGGACTTATTGCGAGGATCGCCTAAATGAATACAGCAATTGAACAAATCAGGGCCGGTGTGGAAGCGCATTTAAATGGCAACCTGAAAGCGGCCGAATCTGCTTATCTGGCTGCGCTGACGGTAGATGCCGCGAATGCCACAGCGCACAATAATTTGGGTTTTATCTACGGTCAATGCCAGCGCTGGGATGAGGCATTGTTGCATTTGCGTACCGCACTGGATTTAAAACCGGACTTGTCCATGGCTCACAGTAATCTTGGTCAGGTACTGATGAATCTCGGTTTGGCGGAAGAGGGCATGGAGCATCTGGAAAAAGCGGTGGATCTGGATTCAGAAAACCTACAGGCCTGGGACAACCTTGGACGATTCTGTTTACACGCCGGCAATTTCCAGCGCGCCGAATACAGTTGGCTGCGTGCCTTGGGCATTCGCCCGCATACACCACACCTCATGGTTCGTTTGGGAACGGCAATCGCGGCCCAGGGGCGTTTTGACGAAGCGATTGAGTTCTATCAACAGGTGTTGCGTAATCATCCCATTGATGTCGATGCCTGGGCACAGTTGGGCGTATGTTATTTTTTGCGTAAGGATTTCGGCAGCTGCCAAAGCGCATTGGAGCGCGCTTTGACTGTCAAGCCGGACGATCATATTGCTTTACGTCATTTGGGCCTGGTGCACATTGCCTTGGGTGCTAAACAAGAGGCTGAAGCGGTGTTCGCGGAACTGTTACGCCATTATCCTGGCGACCAGGAAACCTTACTGGATTTCGCGGTGTTGCAATTGTCGCTGAATAATCCCGCCACGGCCCTGGCAAAATTGGAACAACTTTATATCAAGGATGCAACCAATGAACGCATTCGCTTTTACTTGGCCCTTGCTTTACGAGCCTGCGGTGAACCAGCACGGGCGAGTGATTTATTGCAGGAAATTGCCATTGCACAAGGCCTCTATGCACAAAAAGCCCGGCAGATTCTGGATGTCCACTAAAACGTGTGGAAAGGCCTGCTAGGGTCACTTGGTATTTCTTATCATTGTGCTTCCCTTATGTCCTTGATAAGAAATCGCATTTCCGAGATTTCACGACGTTGCGCAGCGATAATTTCGTCTGCCAGTTTACGCACGCGAGGATCACTGATTTGCGCTCGTTCGCTGGTCATGATTGCAATGGAGTGGTGAGGGATCATCGCTTTCATGTACTCAGTGTCGTTTACCGTGGATTGGCTGCGTACCAGCCAAAGGCATAGCGAAAAAACAATCACGCTGGCAATAAAAATACACGCATTAACCACTTTATTGGGGTACATGCTCAACATAAAACTCAGCATGATAACGGCCATCACTGAGCCCATTAGCAATGCCATCCAGGCCCGCGTCTCGCTCCACAGAATATGCTCCACTGCGTAAGTATTGAGATACATTAAGCCAAACATCACCAGAGTGGATGTAGCGATCATGGCTGAGAAACGCCAGTAAGACATGTGCATATTGCTCTCCTTTTTTCGCTTAATAATGTTCGTGACCCACCAATGCTCCTGAGTTCCCTTTGCAGGCCAAACCTCCACATTTGATTACCGATGAAAAGCAGTATCTGTGCCAGATTAAAACACTGAACATGTTCAATGCGCCAATCACAAGAACAGGGTGAAAAAATTCAATAAACAGCTGTTATTCCAGGAGAGCTTCCATTCGAAAGAAAGGATAGGTGGAAAATAATCTCAACAAGTGAGGCGCAGGGAAACTCGGAGCGACTTTCGTTGAACGCCAGCGAGCCTATTTTGAAAAAAATTCAAAATAGGCTCTTTAAGAGCAAATGGGGTAATCAAATGTTCAGGTTTCTATTAAGCTCTTTATTCTTGGATGGCGCGTTATCGTTCTTCTCCGTAACAGCAAAAACGCTGCTGGCAAAACGACGAGCGATAACAGCGGTGCACTGATCATGCCGCCCAGCATGGGGGCCGCAATACGCACCATAATTTCAGAGCCGGTTCCGCTGCCGAGAAAAAGGGGCAATAACCCCGCAATAATCACTGCAACGGTCATTGCTTTTGGTCGGACCCGTAGTAAAGCACCCTCAGTAATAGCCTCATGAAGATCTTCATGTGTATTTTTTCCGGCGTCCGAACGCTGGCGCCATGACTGTTTCAAGTACACCAGCATGATGACTCCAAACTCCGCAGCTACTCCGGCCAAGGCAATAAAGCCAACGCCGGTGGCGACCGACAAGTTGTAGCCCAGCAAATATAAAAACCAGATACCGCCTGTAAGTGCCAGCGGCAAAGCAAGCATGATGAGCAAGGCTTCGTCGATCCGTTTGAACGCCAGATAAAGCAGGATAAAGATCACCGCGAGTGTCAGCGGAACCACCAGCATTAACCGATCATTGGCGCGCTTCATGTATTCATATTGGCCAGAGTAAGTGATGCTTACGCCTGGGCTAGAAGGAACCTTTGCCTCAATCGCTCGCTGTAAATCTGTCACCGTTGTCGCCAGATCGCGCTCGCCGACATTGACATAGACCCAGGTGTTTGGCCGTGCGTTTTCACTTTTAAGCATCGGCGGCCCTTGGCTGATTGAAATATTCGCCAGCGTTCCCAGCGTGACTTGTTCGCCCAAGGGTGTCAGGACGGGCAATTCCTTTAGTGATTGCGGCGTATCTCGCCAGTCGCGGGGATAACGCAAGTTAATGGGGAAACGCGCGCGACCATCAATGACCTCGCCGATGTTGGCACCGCCAATTAAATTGGCAACCACGGTATGCACATCTTTCACGTTCATGCCGTAACGCGCTGCCGCTTTACGATCAATGTCGATATTCAAGTAACGGCCGCCTGCCTGACGTTCGGCTAACGCAGAGCTAACGCCGGGGACGGTTTTGGCCACCGCTTCTATCGCCATGGCGATCTGGTCGATTTGTGCCAGATCGTTACCGGCCACTTTCACGCCGATGGGACTCTTGATACCCGTCGCGAGCATGTCGATGCGGTTGCGAATGGGGGGAATCCAGAAGTTGGTGAGTCCCGGTACTCTGATTGCCCGATCCAATTCATCAATGAGTTTTTCAGGCGTCATACCCTCACGCCATTCATCGCGGGGTTTGAATTGAATGGTGATTTCGAACATTTCCAACGGCGCCGGATCAGTAGCGGTATCAGCCCGACCGGCTTTACCGAACACGCGCGCCACTTCAGGAACGTTTTTGATCATCCGGTCTGTTTTCTGTAGCAGCTCGCTGGCTTGCTGCACTGTCAGGCCGGGCAGGGCACTGGGCATGTAGAGCAGATCACCTTCGTCCAGCGGGGGAAGGAATTCGCCCCCGAGTTTGTACAAAGGCCATGCCGCGCTGAGAAAAACCACCAATGCGATCATCAGCGTCGTCACCGGCTTTGCCAACACCCAGGCCAACACTGGTTGATAGCCTGCCATCAGCCAGCGGTTCAGTGGGTTACGCTCTTCACCGGGGATGACGCCGCGAATCCAGTAACCCATCAACACCGGTACCAATGTGATAGACAAACCAGCGGCGGCTGCCATGGCGTAGGTTTTGGTATAGGCAAGAGGGCCGAACAGGCGTCCTTCCTGGGCTTGCAGCATAAAAACCGGCACAAAGGACACCGCGATAATCATGAGCGAGAAGAACAGCGCGGGTCCTACTTCCACCGTAGCGTTGATGATTAATGACCAGCGCTTTTCGTTGTCCAGTGTCTGTTGAGGGTGCTCATGTTGCCAGCGTTCCAGATGCTTATGGGCGTTTTCAATCATGACGATGGCGCCGTCGACCATGGCGCCGATGGCAATGGCAATACCGCCAAGCGACATGATATTGGCATTGATGCCTTGCAGGCGCATTACGATGAAAGCAACTAGCACTGCCAATGGCAAGGTGACGACGGCCACCATGGACGAGCGTAAATGCCAGAGAAACAGCGCACACACCAGGGCAATAACGACAAATTCCTCCACCAGTTTTCGGGTGAGATTACTTACCGCCCGATCAATCAGTTGGCTGCGATCATAAGTCGTCACTATCTCAACGCCGGCCGGCAAGCTCTTGCGCAGTTGGTCGAGTTTTCTTTCGATATTGTCGATTGCTACTCTGGCATTGCCACCGGAACGAAGGATCACCACACCACCGACCACCTCGCCCTTTCCATCCAGCTCCGCCACACCACGCCGCATCTCTGGCCCTATTTGCACATGCGCGACATCGCCCAGGGTCACCGGAATGCCGCCGCTTTGCGTCAGCGGGATCGCGCGAAAATCCTCCAACGTCTTGAGATAGCCACTGGCCCGCACCATGTATTCCGCATCCCCCAAGGTCATCACCGCGCCGCCGGCTTCCTGGTTAGCGGATTCGATGGCTGCAATAACCTGCTGATGGGTAATGCCCGACGCGGCCAATCGCACCGGATCGACCACCACTTGAAATTGCTTGACCATGCCACCGATGGTCGCAACCTCGGCCACATCAGTTAAGGGCGCCAGCTCATAACGGATGAACCAGTCCTGAAGTGCTCGCAGTTGCGAAAGGTCATGCCGGCGGGTGCGGTCCACGAGCGCATATTGGTAGATCCAGCCCACACCAGTGGCATCGGGGCCAAGTGCGGGCCGAGCGGCGGATGGCAATTGCGCCTGTAACTGGCTTAGATATTCCAGAACGCGCGAGCGAGCCCAGTACAGATCGGTGCCGTCTTTAAACAGCACATAGACATAGCTGTCGCCGAACATGGAGTAGCCGCGCACGGTGGTAGCGCCGGGAACGGACAGCATCTTGCTGGCAATCGGGTAGGTGATCTGGTCCTCCACAATCTGCGGCGCCTGGCCAGGATAAGGTGTTCGGACGATGACCTGTACATCGGACAGATCAGGTAGCGCATCGATGGGCGTATTACGTACTGCCCACAGTCCAAGGCCCAGCAGGATCAAGGTGCCCAATAACACCAGAAAACGATTGTGGACCGACCAGTGAATCAGACCTGCAATCATGGGTGCACCTCCCGAGGCAGCTTTTCCAGCGCTTCCACCAGAAGACCCGCTTCGGTCTCACGCACGCTTACCTGCACCTGATCACCCACATCAAGATCCGCTGCGAGTTGAGGTGTAGCCAAAGGAAAAGACATGGCCATCCCTGGCATGGACAGACTTTTGAAAGGACCGTGCTTCAAACGAACCTTTTCGGGGGTAATAGCCAGGATTACGCCAACGGCTTCATGCAAGTCCGGTGCGGCGTGTTCCGGATGGTCATGAGTGGTCTGTTCAATATCAGGTTGGGCAGTAATACCGAGCAGACTTGCTTCCGAGTCCAAGAGAAATTGGCCACTTGCAACTACCTGCTGTCCTGCGCTGAGGCCAGACGCCACGATGGTCATAGCGCCGACCTCGCGACCTACAGAAATCTCTTGAGGTGTGAATTGCCCCTCCTCACCGGCCAGCATGACAAGCGCGCGCTTGCCGGTATAAATCACTGCCTCGGTAGGTATGGCCAAGGCGTGTTGCCCCGACCCTGATTCCCAGGTAACGCGTCCGGTTAATCCCGCAAAAAGATCCCCGTCAGGGTTCGGTACAACAGCTCGGGCGGTCACTGTGCGCGTGGCTGCATTGAGCATGGGCAACAGCGTTTCAAAACGTCCCTCAACGGGTGACAACGCTGCGTTAGCGGGGTGAAATATCATGGCCTGGCCTTGTCGGATATCGTCAGCCTGCGCCTCTGGAATAGCCGTCTCTAACCACAAGGTTTGGGTGCCAATAATCCGTGCCAGCGTTTGCCCGGTCGATAAGGTCATGCCGGGTCGAACATCCATCGCTTCGATAACGCCATCAATGGGCGCACCCAGGGTCCAGTGTGTTTCGACGGTTCTGCTGCGTTCCACCCGCTTGATCATATCCTCCGGCATGCCGAGTAATACCAATCGCCGGCGGGCTGCTTGCTGCAATTCTGCAGCACCGGCAACCGCCAATAACTCGTACTGCGCGCTGGCCCAGTCCGGCATCAGCAGCTCAACCAGTGGTTGCCCCTGCTTTACTTTATCGCCAACCGCTAACGGCCAGACTCGCTCAACAAAACCCGGACTGCGCAGTTGCAGGATGTGGCGTAAGCGCTCGTTGAACGTCAGGCGTCCACTCAGTGCCAGTTGCTGCCGGTTTGATATGGACTCAACAGTCGCCAGACGCATGCCCAGTTGCTGGGTAACCTCAGGCGCGATCCGGATACCGGGTACGTCATCTTGCCCATTGGCGTATTTGGGTACCAGGTCCATGTCCATGAAGGGAGATTTGCCGGGCTCGTCGAAATGCTGGGCGGGGTACATGGGGTCGTACCAGTAAAGGATGTCGGATTCTATACCGGTGGCCGGATGTTGCGTGACCGGCGATTTATCCGCCGGGGCGGGCATGACAAGGACATAAACAAGGAGTGCCCCGAGGATTGCTGCACTGAGCACGATAGCGGCAAAGACGGGCGCCTTGAGTGAAATCTTATTCATGAGCTGGTGCTCCTTGCGTTGCAGGATGAGACAGTTGAGGTGTCTGGAAACTGAGATGGAGCAGGGCAGCAGCAAGGTCGCGCTCGGCGGCGAGCTCGCGCAGACGCAGCTGCGCATCCAGACGCTCACGGCGTGCGGCCATGAGTTCTGAGAGCGGAAGGCGATTGGCTCGCCAGGCGCTTGTAGCGAGCTGGACTTTTTCTTCCGACAACGGCAAAAGCACCGCCTTTTGCCGTTGCCAGGCGCGTTCCAATTGTTGGTAGTTCGCCAGCTCAGCTGAAAGGATGGCCGCGAGTTCGCGGGCCTGCACCTCACGTTCGGCGGATAACTGATCTTGCTGCGCAAGTTTGGCTGCAATGCGGGGGTCTTGACGGCGAGCGCCGAAAATCGGGAGATCCACCGTAAATTTTACGGAGATCATGTCTTCAGCCATTGGTGCCCGGCGCTGGCCATACATCATCTCTACGGCCCAATCCGGGCGTTTATCTGCCCTTGCTTCGTCCAGCTCCGCTGCAAGCTTTTTCGACCTGGGCTCATAGATGTGTAGCGCGGGATGTCGCTCAAGCGCCTCGACCAACGTCTTTTCGGTAGCCAATTGCCAGGTAGGCGGCACGCCGGACAAAGGTTGATTGGCCAATTCCCCTAACCACTGCTGTAGTTGTGCGCGGGCATGATGGGCGTCCCTAACCAGCAGGTCTCTTCGCTCCTCTAGCAAGGCGGCCTCCTGACGCGGCAGGACACTCTCGGTAACAAGCCCCTGATTTGCATTCAAGCGAGCGGCGACCGTCTGCGCGAGCATCTGATTCTCCTCCTCCCACTGGTCCAGAATCTGCTGTTGGAGATTCAGGTGATAAAGCATCAACCAGGCGGTGGCGGTATTGGTCTGCGCCTCAATTCGGGCCAGCTCTTGTTCTTGCTCACGCTCCGCCAGTTCATGTCGCGCCACCGCCGCCCGCGCCATCCGTTTGGCGCGGTTGGGAAATGCCTGCATGATCCCGATCTGGCGCATGGTCATCATGTCAGTTGATGTGCTGAAGCGATCAGCCCCTTCAATGGGAAGGTTGTTGATGCCCAGGGATAATTGAGGGTCTGGCAATGCGCCGGCGGGAATTTCCAACTGCCGAGCGGCTGCAATAGCAGCAGATGTCGCCTCAAGCGATGGTGCGCTGGCAAGAGCATTGTCCAAGGCTTGTTGATAGGTTAACGCCGTTGCGTCAGCGGCAATCGCCAACACCAGTGGGGCCCATAGATGTCGGGCCCGGACCGTCCGGAAATACATGATTCACTCCTGATAAAACAAACACGAATGGCCGCTAACAAGCACCAGCGGCTAACGGAGGTTTGATTAACTCAGGAAGGTAATGGGAGGGCGCCAAAGCGTAGGGGGATTGAAGAAATCTACCCTTAAATCAGGGAGAAGTACCGGACCAGAAACAGGGTTAAGCGAGGCATTAATAACATTTGTCAGCAGAGAAACAGACGCGGAGGTTTTGCATACATGGCAATCCCCCGCCATAGGGCAAGATTCTGCGGAAGGTTGAGTCTCGTCACAACATGGCATGTCAGAGTCAGGCTCTATATCCATCTTCATCGTGAGCAAAAAATCCTGCTCGCACACACGCAACGCATCGGCTGCTATCTGAAGCGGCATAAGGAAGCTCAAAAACAGAATAATCAGTGTTAGCTGTCGATTCATGGAGGCGAAAATAGCGCAATTTTTGGCGTACGCATAGTCACCAGGCATTGTCTTTCTCCTTTTTGTCACCTCCAATGATTTTTCGCTGCCGCAGGCGTAGCGCATTACCCACCACCGACACAGAACTCAGGCTCATCGCCAACGCGGCAATCATAGGTGACAATAACCAGCCAGTTACCGGATATAGGGCACCTGCGGCTACAGGAACACCCAGCGCGTTATAAAGAAAAGCGAATATCAGGTTTTGGCGCATGTTTCGCACGGTCGCCTGCGAAATCGCGCGCGCCACGACGATACCGCGCAGATCACCCTTAACCAGGGTCAGTTGTGCGGTACTCATCGCTACATCCGTGCCTGTACCCATAGCAATACCGACGTTGGCGCGGGCCAAGGCAGGTGCGTCATTGATGCCATCGCCGGCCATGGCCACCTGGTGGCCTTTTGCCTGCAACTGAGCCACCAGTTTGTCCTTGTCTTCTGGCCGCACTTCGCCATACACCTCATCGATACCAAGGGTTTGCGCCACTGCCTGGGCGGTGGTAAGACCATCTCCAGTTGCCATGACGAGACGCAGACCCTGAGCGCGTAATTGCGTTATGGCTTCAGGGGTGGATGGCTTGATGGGATCAGCGACCGCCAGCAAGCCCGCCAATTGCTGACCAACCGAAAGGTATATCACGCTGGCTCCCCGGGCTCGCAGTTCCTCCGCTTTGCCGGACAGGCCTCGCCAGTTGACTTGCAGTTCATCCATCAGAGCCGTATTACCCAAGGCGAGAGACAGCCCATCCACATCACCACGCACACCGATACCAGAGCTGGATTCAAAATCAGTGACGGGACTCAACGTCAATTTCCGAGAGCGTGCTTCAGCGACAATGGCGTGGGCAAGCGGATGCTCGCTGGCCTGGTCGAGACTGGCGGCCAATCTCAGCACCTCGTTTGGGCTGCGGCCGGCTACGGTTACTGCAGACATAAAAGCTGGTTTCCCTTCGGTCAATGTCCCTGTTTTATCGACGATCAACGTATCGATCTTGCCCAGTTGTTCAATCGCTGCTGCGTCTTTGAAAAGAATACCGCGAGTTGCTGCATTACCGGTGGCCACCATTACTGACATGGGGGTCGCCAGACCGAGAGCGCAGGGGCAAGCAATAATCAATACCGCCACCGCGTTGATCAGGCCGAATGCCCAACTGGGTTCGGGGCCCAGCATGCCCCACAAGATGAAAGTGACCAGTGAGATGGCGATTACCATCAACACAAAATAACCCGCGACCACGTCAGCCATACGCTGCATCGGTGCCCGAGATCGCTGAGCATTGGAGACCATCTGTACGATCTGGGAAAGTACTGTAGCCGATCCGACTTTTTCTGCGCGCATGATCAGCGCGCCGCTGGTATTGAGTGATGCGCCGATGACTGCATCGCCAGTGCGTTTGCTCACCGGCATGGGTTCACCCGTCAACATGGATTCATCAATGGCACTCTCACCTTCCAGCACCACGCCATCAACCGGCACTTTCTCCCCAGGACGAATCCGCAGGCGATCACCCGGATGCACATGGGTCAGCGGAACATCTTCTTCCGTTCCGTCGTCCCGCAAACGTCGCGCCGTCTTGGGAGCCAGTCCCAGCAGTGCCCGGATCGCCGCACCGGTTTCGGAACGTGCCTTCAGTTCCAACACCTGACCCAGCAGGGTCAATGAAATGATGACCGCCGCCGCCTCAAAATAAACGGCCACATGGCCAGCTTCTCGAAAAGATGCGGGGAAAATATCCGGGGCAAGTACAGCAACTACACTGTACACGTAAGCGGCACCGGTACCGGTGCCGATGAGCGTCCACATATTCGGTGAGCGCAAGCGAATGGAGTGCAGCCATCTCACAAAGAAAGGCCACCCTGACCACAGCACCACTGGCGTTGCCAGTAGCAGCTCTACCCATGGACGAGCGTTGTCAGGCAGCAGATTGTCGAAGGCGCCACTCGACATGGCAATGAGTGTGACCAGTACAGTCAGTGGCAGGGTGTACCAGAATCGGCGATGGAAGTCCGCCAACTCATGATTCTCCTCGATTTCCCCGCTTGGCATGAGCGGCTCCAGTGCCATGCCGCATTTGGGGCAGATTCCCGGTCCCGGTTGCCGAACTTCCGGATGCATCGGGCAACTGTATTCGACGCTGCTATTCGCTTCGTTCAGTGCGGCATGCACGACCGGGGTTGTAGGCTTTTCGAGGTAATCAGTGGGGGCGGCAATAAATTTTTTTTGGCAAGAGGCACTGCAAAAGAAGTAAATCTTGCCCCTAAATTCAGTCTTGTAAGATGACGTCGCAGTCACCGCCATACCACATACAGGATCGGTCAGCGTGCCACCTGATGGCTCCGCGCGTTGACTACCGCAATAGGGTGTTGATGCGCTACTGCCGACGTTCGAATGATGATGCGCCATAAGCGTACTCTCCGTTTGTTATGGAACATCCTTTGGATACCATCCAGAATAGAGAAAATTGTGCTGCCTGCAATTACTATAATCGCTATTTTTAACAGCCACTTGACTCAGGACAATAATCAGACGAAATGTCAACCATGAAAAAAATAACCGCTGCAAGACACATTGTCGTAATTACTACAGTGATTATTACTGCAATGCCTCAGTATTCGCTCGCCGATACAGAGAGAAAGATATCAGCGGACCCTTATATTCCATTGAATGCTGAAGGTGAGCCGACTTCAACAGCAGCGCGCTGCCTGCAAGATACTGAAACCCAGCTGGTATGGGAATTAAAAACAGGCGACGACAGCCTGCACGGTAAAGACAAAAGCTTTCGCTGGGGTGGGGTAGGCGCTGATAAAGTCGGGAGCATGGCTTTTGATGATTGGAATGCGCTGGTAAAAGCGGCCAACAAAGAGGCGTTGTGTGGTTTCACCGATTGGCGTGTGCCAACCATTGATGAGTTAAAGCAGTTGTATACCTTGCAGCAGTCTTCCGACATCAAGCCGTATTTTTCCAATACTCAAGAGACACCCTACTGGTCAGCCTCCGCCTACGAAAAATATCCGGAACATGCGCAGACCGTGCATTTCGGTAACGGGGTTTCTTATTATTACAACGGCTATCGCGGCAATCCTTTGCCGGTGCATTTGGTGCGCGGTAACAACCAGGACGTACCGCAATAGCCGACATCCTTACATTATTTAATTAGCCAACTGCCAGCGCAAACCCACTCGCCACAACAATCCCGGTGCAGGGAAGCCGACAGCAGTTTGATATTCCTCATCCAGCACATTTTCCAGCGTGAAATTCGCTTTCACCACCTCGTTGATATTCCAGAACACATTCGCATCCACGCGATGGTATTCATCCAATTTTTCAAACACGGTGCCGCCGGTGTGCTGGCTGCTGGCAAATTGTTCGTCGACCCATTGGTAATCCACTGACGTATCCCAGCTGTCATTCACTTGCCAGTTTACCGTTACACCGGCGCGGGCTTGTGGACGGCCGGTGAGGATGGAGACGCTGTCTTTCACATCAATATCCGTATAGGTCGCATGAGTGCGTACACCGACGCGGCCATCGATACTTTGCCATCGGGCTTGCCATTCAACGCCGCTGGTGTCAACGCGATCGCGGTTGACGTTGGTAAATAATTCGCTGTCGAAGTCGATGGCGTCGCGGTAAGCGTTGTCGAAATAATTCACGCTGCTAAACAATTGATCATTCACTTGCCATTCAACGCCGAGATCCCAACTTTCCGCTTTTTCCGGTTGCAATTCCGGGTTGCCGACCAACGGGTGACCCAAGGCAAAGAAGCTCGGCAATTTGTAGCCTTCGCCGAAGCTGGAACGCAAGGTGACTGCGTCGGTAAGCGCAAAACGTAAACCGACTTTGGTAGACGTCTGGCTGTCAAAATTTTCCGGGTCGTCGTAGCGAACGCTGCCTTGTAATAATAAACGCTCGTTAATTTGTGCATTCAGATCAACAAAACCGCTGTCGGTAGTGCGTTCCAGAGAAAAGTCGGTGGGGAAGGGGAAACCGATATCGAGATAACCGCGACTGTCGCCATCTTCTTTACGCTGTTCTACGCCGAGGTTAGCCCAGAATTTTCCTTGCTGACCGAGGGTGTTAATCCAGGACATTTGATCGCGCGTGAATTCCGTTTGCGCGCCGTTGGCGGGCACGGCCATGTAAGGTGCGATGCCGGGTGATTCATAGTCTTCTTCGCGCTGATAGCGTGTTGCTTGCAACTGGCTTTTCCAGAATTCCGTGACCTGGTATTGCCAGGTGAGTGCAGCGCTTTCGTCGGTGTAATCAGTGAAATCCAGTTCGGGTGATGTGGCAAATAACGGGCCGCCACTTTGTTCAGGATAGCTGCTGCGTTCGCCGTCAAAATAACGGTAGCTCACAGAAATATAATGCGCGTCGTTGGGTTGCCAACCTAAACGCAGGTTGGCTTCGTTGTCTTCTGCTTCACTGCCTTCCACCGGCTCGCCGCTGTCGCGTGCGCGAAATTGCAGTGAGTAATCGAATTGGTCGGTTTTACCGGACGCGCCTAAACCGATGTGTTGATAACCTTCATCGCCGCCAGAAGCAGACAAGGTTTGTTGATGACCATCCTGCGGACGCAGCGTAATAATATTGATGACACCAGCCAAAGCATCGGCACCGTAAATTGCTGATTGTGGGCCGCTCACAATTTCAATGCGCTCGATAGAATCCACATTGATGTTGCCGAGATCAAATGCACCGCCGCGTGTATTACCCGGATCGTTCATGGCAACACCATCCACCATCACCATGGTGTAATTGGATTCGCCGCCGCGTATGGAGGCAACGGCTAAACCGCCGGGGCCACCCTGACGTTCAACCAGTACGCCGGGCACCGTTTGTAAAACATCGGCGAGATTGGTTTTGTTGAGTTGGGCAATAGTCGTGCGATCAATCACACTGACACTGGATGACACCTGGGTCGCTGCGAGCGGACTGTGGGTGCCGGTTACGATGACTTGTTCTTGCAGTGGTTCCTGATTAGGTTGCTGAGCATACAGTGGCGCGGAGGCCACGGTCAGGGCGATGGGCAGCAGTGGCGAAAATCTCATAGTGCGTCTCTTCACTCGTTAAGGTTGTGTCTGCAGTCATTAATGGCGCGCTGCGACAAATTTTTTGCAGCGGCGTGGAGTGTAATGGATGTTGAAGGGAATGGTCACCCCTTCTTTCGTTAAGAAAAGAAGGGGTGACATAGTTGCGCGAATTGTTGCGCGAATTGTTGCGAGAATTTCAGGTTTTTGCGTGCTATCGGCGGATTAATCCGCCGATGTCCATTCAATCGCCTTGCGAATCATCTCGATCATTTTGGGATCGGAGAAGTTGGCATCCACGTGACCCATGGCGGTGTAAAACGCGCGACCGCCGCCCACGGTATTTTTGAAGATCACCGGATGATCTTCCACCGGATAATTCGAGTTGTAACTTGAACGATCCAGATTGGCGAGCACTTCAATGTTGCCAGCATTACGTGGATTATCTCGCCAGAAATACCACTCGTCACCAATGGTCCATTCGCTACCGATGTGATTAACCAGCACATCACCGGGCTTCTCAATTTCCACCCGCGCTTGCGGGATACCGTCGCCGTGGTGGATAAATTCCGCACCGCCCAGCAGCGTATCGGTAAACCAGGTCCAGTCGTGTTCGGTATCGGCCGCCGAATGCAATCCGACAAAGCCGCCGCCGTTTTCGATGTAGGAACGGAACGCCGTTTCCTGGCTGGTGTTGAAGATATCGCCAGTAGTATTCATAAATACGATAGTGCTGTATTGCGCCAGGTTGGCGGTGGTGAAGAGGCTGGAATCTTCACTGAAAGTAATATCGAAGCCATAGGTGTCCGCTATGTCCTGCACCATGGCGTTACCGGCCTCGATAGAGCCGTGGCGGAAGCCGGAGGTTTTGGAGAACACCAGCACGTTAGGGCAATTGTCGCCGCAGTTGACCGTAAATTCACGGGTGCGCGGAATACCGACTTCATTACCGGCGTCATCCAGCAGGCTGACGCGCAGCGTGTGGCGGCCCGTGGGCAGAATGCCGAGGTTCACCGGCGTGAGGCTGGCTAAAGTCACTGGCGCATTGCCGTCCAACGAATAGCGGTAACTGCCGCCACTGGACAACCAGCTGCTGTCGGTAATGCTGACCTGCAAGCTGACATTCTGA
>CAMLOU010000071.1 GCA_946481735.1 uncultured Cellvibrio sp. | reverse complement strand
GCGCATCGTGGTAATGGTTTTACCAGTTTTTATGAAAACGATGCGAGTGTGGGTATTTTCGATCTTTACAACATGCAGGTATATCCAGGTTTAAAAGAAGGTGATCCCGATGATTTTCCATGGATCATACCGATGCGCGCCGGTTTGGGTTCGAGTGAGTACCTGCAACTGGTTGAGACCGAGTTACCGCGTTTTCTTGATCACTGGCGGCAACCGGCTTTGGCCTTTTATAACGCCGGTACCGACGTTCTATCCACCGATAAACTGGGTGCGTTAAACGTGAGTTATGACGCCGTTAAAACACGTGATCGTTTTGTTGTGGATTTGTTGCGAAAAAAATCTATTCCCATCGTTATTATGACTAGCGGTGGTTATTCAAAAGAGTCTTATCAACTTATTGCAGACTTGGCGAGTTATTTAATTAACACCAGCGATTAAGGAGTGGAACTCGTGCTTTTTTATTGGCATAAATGGCCGCCACTCACTCCCATCAAAATCACATCCTTCTACCTCAAAAACGCACAAAAAATTCAGATAAATTTTAATTGCATATCAAAAATTTTTCACAAGAAAAATTGGCGCAACCCATCTATTTGCTAACGCTTTCCCGACGAAAAAACAATCACACAATCCTGGTTTCAAGAACCAGTTTGCTTTATGAATGCGTTGTCGTCTTAATCAATATCCATATTAGCATATTATATTGACAATAAATTTGGCCACGGATATATCACCAGCTTCGAATTCGTCAGTCAGTTTCCGTTACCAGCAGTCGTCTGGCGCTCGATCAATTTATGGCGGTTGATTATTCAGGAGGTCATGTTCAATGAAACTTGCATCGTTGAAAAAAATATCCAGGAAAGGTCTGGTTGCTATTGGTCTTGCAGCGTTATTTTCGTCGGCAGTTAACGCGCAAACACTCACGTCAAATTCCACCGGTAGGCACAGTGGTTTTTATTATTCGTTCTGGAAAGATTCGGGCAGCGCGTCCATGACGTTGTATCCCGGTGGTCGTTATTCGTCGCAGTGGAATAACAGCACAAACAACTGGGTTGGCGGCAAAGGGTGGAATCCGGGTAATAGTTCGAAGGTGGTTAACTACTCGGGTTATTACGGTGGCAGCAACAACCAGAATACCTATTTAGCGTTGTATGGCTGGACGAGAAGTCCGTTGATTGAATACTACGTGATTGAAAGTTACGGTTCCTATAATCCGTCGTCGTGCAATGGCGGCACGGATTACGGCAGCTTTCAAAGTGATGGTGCGACTTACAATGTGCGTCGCTGTCAGCGTGTGAATCAGCCGTCTATCGAAGGCGACCGGACAACGTTTTATCAATACTTCAGTGTGCGTTCGCCCAAAAAAGGTTTTGGCAATATTTCCGGCACGATCACCTTTGCCAATCATGTGAATTTCTGGCGCAGCAAAGGTTTGAATTTGGGTAACCATGATTACATGGTGTTGGCTACCGAGGGTTATCAAAGCAGCGGCAATTCGGATATCACGGTTAGCGAAGGTAATAATAATTCGGGCAACAGCTCGGCCAATAATTCTTCTGCGACTAGCAGCACCGGTAACGGTGCTGGTATTACCGTTCGTGCACGGGGAACGACAGGTGCTGAACAGATTGCGTTGCGTGTTGGCGGCGCTACGGTGCAGAGCTGGACCTTGAGCACGAGTTATCAAAACTACGTTTACAGCGGTAGCGCATCCGGTGATATCAATATCGAATACGCTAACGATTCCGGTGATCGCGATGTGCAGATTGATTACCTCCAGGTGAATGGTGAAACGCGCCAGGCGGAGGATATGGATTACAACACCGCCCTTTACGCCAACGGTTCCTGCGGTGGCGGCGGCAACAGTGAATGGATGCATTGCAATGGCGTTATCGGTTTTGGTGATACATCCGATTGCTTCAGCGGTAGTTGCGGCGGCGGCAATACCAGTAGCAACGGTGCTATCAGTAGTATTGCCAGCAGCACGGCTACCACGAGCAGCAGTGTGAGTACTGGTGGCCAGTGCCAATGCAATTGGTACGGCACATTGTATCCCAGTTGTGTAACGACCCAAAGCGGTTGGGGTTGGGAAAATTCCCAAAGCTGCATCAGCAATAGCACGTGCAACAGCCAACCGAGTAATGCTGGCGGCGTGGTGTGTGGCACCAGCAGTTCGTCCAGTTCCGTCAGTTCAATGCCGGCCAGTTCAGTTATGATTTCAAGCAGCGCGACGTCAAACAGTTCTGCTTCGGGTGATGTGTTGGTGTACGCCGTTAACGCCGGTAATTCTGTGGCGGCGACGCTGGATGGTGTGGTCTATCAGCCGGATCGTTTTGCTTCCGGTGGCATGACGCAAATCGTCAGTGACCCGATCAACGGCACAACGGAGGATGCGCTGTATCAATCCGAACGTTACGGCACGTATCGTTATGAAATTCCGGTGAGCAATGCGACTTACAGCATCCTGTTGCATTTCGCCGAGGTTTATCACAACGCGGCGGGCGCGCGCGTGTTTAATCTCAGTGTTGAAGGGCAAGCTATCCTCTCCGATTTTGATTTGTTTAGCATGGCCGGCCACGACGGTGCTTATGAGGAGCTGGTTGAAAATATCGCGGTTACCGATGGCGTTCTCACCATTGACCTGACCACGCTGGTCGACAATGCCACTCTCAGCGGCTTTGCCATCTACTCCAATGATGGCGGTGAATTTACCGGTGAAGACGAGCCGGAATGTACCGCGGCAGAACGTCAGACACCCACGCCGATAGATTACAACCGGGCTGTTACTCGCCAGGAGCAACGCAATCCGCCTTCGGGTCCGTTTGGTTACGCCATCGAACACGCAACGCAAACTTTGCCGAACCACACGATCTATCGGCCGGATCTGGCGCGCGCCGACAATATCCCTATCGTGGTGTGGGGCAATGGTGCCTGTTCAAATGTCGGTACCGAACAAGCGGATTTTCTGCTGCAAATCGCCTCGCACGGTTATCTGGTGATCGCCAATGGTGGGCCGTTTGGCTCGGGCAGTAACGATCAACATGAAACAGAGTTGGTGAAAGCCATTGATTGGGCGATTGCAGAGAACAGCCGCCAATGCAGCCCGCTGTATGGAAAACTCAATGTGGAAAAAATTGGCACCATGGGCTGGTCTTGCGGTGGCGGCATGGCGCACTACGCCGCGGTAGATCCGCGCGTTGATACGGCAGTTGCCTTGAACAGCGGTATCGCGATCTACGGTGACCGCTTCAATTACTATCCGCGTTTCCATTCGCCCCTCGCCATCTTCAACGGCGACCAAAGCGACGTGGCCTACAATCCCGGTTTACAACAATACGATGAGGTCAACAACGTCCCGATATACCACGCCAATTATCCGATCGGTCATGGTGATGCCTACTTCCAGGATAATGGCGGCGAGTTTGGTATTGTCGCGGTAGGCTGGCTGAACTGGATGTTGAAAGATGACCAGACAGATTCCGGCCGAGGTATGTTTATGGGCAATAACTGCCGTTTATGTCGCTCGCCCTGGGTGAGTAAACATAAAGGGTTTTAATTGCGCTGAGCATTAAATGCTTACGGAAAAATTCTCCACGTGCGTAAACACGTGGAGAATTTTTTTACAAAGCACTGCGTTGTTTTTTAGACCCGCTAGTGAGAAATGAATAACCGCGCAATGTTTTTTGAGTGTGTCAGGCGATCAAAGGCGCTGCCGTCCGGCGGCCTGCCCAGTTGCTGATTTGCATATTTTTCAACGGCACAGCCGACCAAAGCGCATCGCGCGGGGCTGTACTGAGGATTGAGTGCGTAATTAGGGGTAGTTTGAGCGGTTTATCCGCTATGCCACCCAAAGATAATAAAGCGAGGCTAGCGAAAATACACAGATAATAAAACCTGCAGTATATTCCGCCATGTGAGTATGCCTGTGGGTGCGGGGATTAGCTTTTAAAATTCCTGCAATTAAAAAAGCCGTAAGAAAAACAGATGCGATTACTTTTACAGTTATAAGTAGAAAGGTCATAGAACACGTTGCGCGAGCGTTGTCTTAAAGAGGAATGAGCATTTATAAAGATGGCTTGCCGGTATGTAGAATGACATAGAGGCAAGCCAGTTGCTTTATAATTTTCTCAAGGTATCACGCGCTTCCTGATTGGCTTTTTCCGTCAGGCGCATTAATACATGTTTGATCAGGCTGCGGGTTAATTCCTTTTTAGTTTTAGCCACCTTCATGCCTAACGCCTGCATGATTTTTCGCATCAAGCATTCAACCCATACGCTTATATTCTCTGCCAGGTCGATACCCTTAGCCAGGATATAAGCGATCTTATCCGCCAGGGTGAATGCGCCAATAAATACACTTTGCAAACCGATTATGGCGGACATTGCGACTTTCTTGATGACGTAGATGATCGCGGAATCCACCCATCGCCAAAAACTTGCAGACGAGGCGTCCACGGGAGATTTTGATTTCAACCACGATTCAATTGCACTTTCGATGGTGTAAGGTTGATCTGGAACATCACCCATCTGCGCCCAGGATTTTCCCTCCACCGATGCAATGTAATTCGCCATGAAATGTGCGGCACCGGAAGTAAGTGGCTGGGCAGAATAAAGATAATGGCCATGCGCTTTGTAAGGCGCATGCATAAATGGATAGAGCGGTACCATGGGCACGGGATCAGTGCGATGATAGACGCGGTGGATATTGGCTTCACCGATTGAAGATGTGGTGTTTTTAACAAACCAATCTGTCCCTACTCGCGGTGCACCAAATGTGTAGAGTTTGGTCGGATATTTCAGGCTGCGTGAAACCCAATCCGCAGCGAGCGAAGCGACGGCGCCACCTAGACTGTGGCCGATGCAATGGACGGTTGTGATATTGCCTTTGAATGAATTAAAAAAATTGCGTATCTCAGGCAGCATACTGGTGAAGCTATGATTAAATCCGCAGTGGACGGGAAGCCCGGTTGCTGAGCGAGTAAGTCCGATACGCGCATCGGTAAGTACATCGGCCTTTTTGTTCGCCATCGTTGTGCCGCGAAAGATCAAAAAAACCTCACCTTTATTATTCTCTCCGCCTTCGGCACACACACCAAAGCCATCGGTGAAATTTAATATTACCCTACCACCAACCTCTGACTTTAAATGTTTGTGTGGCGATGCTTCCGATTTTGCTGCACGCTTGAAATATGGCAGCTTCAAAAATAAATCCACGAGCATAGGGTTCTGAACATCATAGATTCTTGAAGCAAGTGTTGCAGCAACTGTTGGTGTCAGGATAGCCATTTTACTTCTCCATTTCCTTTGTTAATTCAGTCCACTCACACAAGGTCTCAAGGAGCGCATATTCAAGGTAGGCATCCATCTCTTCTTTAGTGAGCTCACAGGTGAGGTTTTGGGGACGACCACCTAGCTCGCCATACAGATGGATGGTTGACTTTCCGCCCTTCCAGATAAGATATTCCTGGCCATTAAAATCAACGGTGATCATTTGTCCGATTGAAATTTGAAATAGCGGATTCTCTTCATATACTGCCGTTTTCTTCGGGATAGAAAAATATCCATTATCATCCGCAGTAAAGTATTCGGTTTCGCCTTCCTGGTCTTTCCAGGCAAGCCATAGTTTTATCTTCGCACCTGACGCAGGCTTTCCATTAAACGTTAGCTGTCCCTCCAGGGGCGAGAAAAGCACAGCCTCTACTTTGTTCTTTCCCCCAAAAAATAATGACATGGCAGCTCCTTGTTGGAAATAAAATAGCGAGATAAATAAAGTTAGCAGTGTAATTAATTGACGCGGCTTCAAGAGCATATACTCCATGTGGCTTGATTCTTCTTCGGCCCTTGCTTTGAAGGCTGTTCTATCGGGCATCGATGATCGGTCTTTATAACATTCTCAATTAAAAACTGTCACCCATTGCGGGCTTGTTTTTGTATTTTTGGACCCTGTTCGCATACCAAATACGCCAGATAATTATTAACGTGAGGTGAAGTAAAATTTTTCGACACACTTTTTGTCTGTTGAGTGGCTAGCTGATTGGCATTTATGGAATATCAGACTAATTTCCCAAACGATCTTTTGGTTTTACATACATCTCTATAGTGATATGCACCAACTCTTCATGAACACCCAGCAGCTCTTTGAAATAATCCGGCGAGACATCGCCCGCCGTATGCAAACTCAAAATACACGCGTAGCTGCCTTTTCCAACACGCCACACATGCAGGTCGACGATCTCGGCTTTTACCGGGCTTGCGGTAATGACCTCGCGCACTTCATCAGTGATAGGCGCGCCCATCTCCGCATCCACCAGTGCGCGACCGGATTCCTTTAGCAAACCAATCGCCCACACCGCCACGAGAATACCGCCGACAATACCCATCACCGGATCGAGCCAGGCCGCGCCCCAGAGCTTGCCGCCGATCAGCGCAATAATTGCCAACACCGACGTGGCGGCATCGGTGATGACGTGCAGGTAAGCGGAACGCAAATTCAGATCCTGATGATGGCTGTGGCTGTGATGGTTGTGATCGTGAGAATGATCATGCGAGTGGCCATGGCTGTGCCCGTCCTTCAACCACCAGGCGCAAATCAGATTGACCACCAAGCCCAGGATGGCGATAGCGATGGCTTCGTTGTAATGAATCTCGCCCGGCGATAACAGCCGTTCGATGGAGTGATAAAACATCAACAGCGCCACCATCAACAACAAGATAGCGCCGGTGTAACCGCCGAGTACTTCGATCTTCCAGGGCCCAAAGGTAAAACGCACATCGCCTGCAAACCGTTGCGTCAGTTTGTACGCCAGCAGCGCCAAACCCAGGGCGAGGACATGCGAGCTCATATGCCAGCCATCCGCCAGCAGTGCCATGGAATTGAAATACCAGCCGCCAGTGATTTCAATCACCATCATGACAATCGTCAGGATCAGCGCGCGCAGCGTATTTTTCTCGGCGAGTGGGTTGTGCTGGTCAAAGGCGTGTGTGTGACAGAGGCGTTGCGGTGGTTGGGACATGGGATTTCCGTTGGGCGCAGATGGGTGAAATTTTTGGCTATGGTAATCGCTAAAAGGGTCTTATAAAACTTTTGTGCCTGAACGCTGTTTGTATATTTAAGTAGTGTAGACGAGGGCAATCTCAATTAATTTGATGGATACGAGCTAAGCATCCAAGCCTAAAGCTAAGGATAAAAACACAACCCCTAACCACATGTGGCTTGTTATTACAAAAATACAACTACGCCACCAATCTGCTTTGGTGGCGTAGCTTCGGACAAGACGAACGTCAATCAAACGTTCAATACGTAATGCCAACCTTTCGGGAAATAAGATTGCATAAGCATAGAAAACGATTCGCCCACCTAATCCATCCCATAAAAAGCCAACGGGAATTCCGTCCTGTTTGAACTGCTTTTCTATGCGTCTCATCGTAAATTGGGCAAATGTTAACCATAAAAAGCAAGTACCGATGGCGCCGATGCCAAAAAACCACATAAACCAGGCATTCATCGGTTGAGCGACATATTCGTTCATCATCTATCCCAGAGATTGGCCGTAAAATTCTTGCCCAATGTGTCCGCTGCGTAAGCAGCTGTAAAGCCGGCGGTGACACCAACTCCAATCAAAACTACCCAGCCTATGGGCGTTAAACCCAAGCCGATGGTAGTCAATCCTGTAATGACGGCGCCGGTAACTTTAATACCCGCTATACCTCCCAAACCAAACCCCGTTGCCTGTATCGCCGCCTCCCGTTGCCAATTCCCACCTTGCTGATAAGTACTGTGCACATGATTAACCCGTATTCCTGCGTCGAGTGCAATCAGGCCTTTACCTGCATAAGAGATACCTTTTGCCAACGTAGCAATTTGTGTCGCCTGCGCGTTGCTCGCCACATTAATACCACGCCCGCGACGTTGTGCAAGGGTGATACCTCGATCAGCGCCGGAGAGGGCGTTGCCGCGATTCTTGCCGAGGCTGTTGGGTGAGGCGAGTTTATTGAGTTCGGCATGGTACTTGGTTTGGAGTTCATTGTACGCCAGCCGGGCTTTGCTTTTCAGATCCGCTTTGGTAGCACTGGGTCCGCGGCCTACGCCTTTGTGCTTGTGTAATGCCATTAACGCGTCTTGATAATTGATCAGGGCTTTTTGAAAGCCGGTCAGGCGCACTTCACTGGCGGTAGCACCGGCGCCGAGGAGGCTGCCGGTATTTTGCAGGTTTAGAAAAGCCAGGTGTTTATCGTAAAACGCAGCCAATGTCGGGGTGAAATCACCAAAGGTGTCGATGGTGCACATCAAGTGATTGCGCGGTGCTTCGGGCAGGCTACTGAGCGTCAGCGTGATCATCCGGCTTTCGGGATGCGCGCCTTTATCGGCGAGGCAGTAGGGCATATTGGCTGTGAATTCATTGCAGGCTAATGCGTTGTTGCGCGCAAGCCCCGCAGCAGTAGGCGTGTCTTTACCAAAGAGTTGTTGCGCGGACAGAGTTTGGGAAGGAAAGAAAATTTCAGGCATCGTGGTCCCTTACTGTGGCTGTATTGTGGTTGTTGCTAGATCGTGGGCCGGAATTTTGAGATAGCGAACCGGCCGCGTAAATCGCGCAGTTATAACAAAAGATGGTACCGTGACTTGTATCACAGCAAGGCGGGTGCTCTCTGCATCAACCAAAAAAATCCAGTTGTCCATCACCATGCTTTTTAGCACGCGGCGGAATGACTTTTGGTTTACGAAAGCGCGAGTCATCGAGCGTATGAAAGCGGCTGTTGCGATCCAGCCCGAGGCGCGCGACGGTTTTACGAAAACGCTGGCGAAATAAATCGGCCCACAAACCTTCGCCATGCATACGCGAACCGAATTCTGCATCGTAATCTTTTCCGCCGCGCATATCGCGAACGCGGTTCATCACACGCTCTGCCCGTTCCGGAAAGTGGGTTTCGAGCCATTGCTGAAATAACGGGTTCACCTCCCAGGGCAAGCGCAGCACGGTATAACCGGCGCTGGTCGCGCCGGCTTCATGAGCGGCGGCCAGTACATGTTCCAATTCCTGTTCGGTCACAAACGGAATAATCGGCGCGACGCTGACGGCAACGGGAATACCCGCGTCGGCAAGTTTACGGATAGTTTGCAGGCGACGGGTGGGCGATGCCGCGCGCGGTTCCAGGGTGCGCGAAATGTTGTGATCGAGTGTAGTGATGGTGACAGCGGCGACCGCTTGTTGCTTTTCCGCCATAGCGGCAATGATGTCGATGTCCCGTTCGATCAGTGACGATTTGGTGATTAACCCCACCGGGTGTTCGCATTCACGCAACACCTCCAGCACCTGCCGGGTAAGTTGAAAGTGTCGGTCGCAGGGTTGGTAGGCATCGGTATTCACACCGAGGGCGATACTGCTGGGTTGATAGGACGGGCTAGCTAGCTCGCGTCGCAATAATTCGGCGGCGTTGATCTTTGCATATAAACGCGTTTCAAAATCCAGGCCCGGCGATAAACCAAGGTAAGCATGGGTCGGCCGCGCAAAGCAGTAGATGCAGCCGTGTTCACAGCCGCGATAGGGATTGAGCGAAACGCTAAAGGGTAAATCCGGTGAGCTGTTGCGGCTGAGGATGCTTTTAGCCACTTCTTTGGTGACAAAGGTTTTTACAGGTTGGCCGTTGTCGTCTTCGTCGCGCCACCAGCCGTCATCCACCAACTCGACGGTTTGAATTTCATAACGGCCCGCCAGGTTGCTGACTGCACCGCGACCTTTTTGCGCTTTTAAGGGCGGTGCGATCCATTGATCCGCCTCGGTAAAGTCATCGTCGTGATTCATAACACCCACCACAATACTGTATTTTCGTACAGTATTGTGGTGGGTGTCGAACCGGATTGCAAGCGAAGCGCTAGAGGAGAATCAGGTGGTTCGGCAACTCATTCTTTTGATGCGTGGCCGGTACGTGTTGTTGCAGGATTGCACCGCAGCCTTTGATGCAGTTGGTCAGGCCTTCGTGGGTATTGCCTGCTTTGACCGCCGCAACAAAATCATCCACCAGTCCCTGCCATTGGGTTTGCGCCACCTGTTGGTTGATGCCGCGATCCGCAATGATTTCCACATAGCGCTCCGCCTCTGATACAAACAGCAATACGCCGGTTTCGCCTTGGGTATGGTGCAGGTTGTTCTCCAGGAATTGCCGCCGCGCCATGTTGGCCGCACGCCTATAGCGCACGGCTTTGGGGATTAGCCGAATTCGCAAGGCGGGGATGCGGAACAAACCGACCAATGCCAGAAAGCTTAACCATTGCACCAGCACAACATCGGCGGTGGTTAACCAGAAGGGCATAAACAGCACCGGTAAGGGAATCAACAGCGCGATAGCCGCCGCCCAGAGCACGGGGATATAACGGTAGTCATCACTCTGGCGCGCCACCACGGCGACAAATTCTGCGTCGGTATGTTGTTCAACGTCTGTAATAAGATCAGCCACGCTTTGTTGCTGATCCGGATTAATTATTGTCATTACCATCCTCCTGAAGCGCCGCCGCCACCAAAACCGCCACCGCCTCCACCGAAGCCTCCGCCGCCGAAGCCGCCACCGCCACCAAAACCACCGAGGCCGCCATAATAAGCACCTCGGCGCGAGCCGCCGCCCGTGCCGCCGGAGATCATCGCCAATAAAAAGATTACGCCGATAATCACAAAGATCATAAACAGCGGCAGGCGTTTTTTGCCGGTCGAGACCTCGCGCATTTCATAGTCATTACCCAGCGCCGCAATCATGGCGTAGGTGCCCTCCTTGATGCCGTCATTAAACTGCGCCTGTTTGAATTTGGGCAGGATTATGCTGTGGATAATATTCGCGGATATCGCATCGGTTAAGGTACCTTCCAATCCATAACCGACTTCAATACGCACGCGCCGCTCTTCCTGGGCGACGAGCAGAATCGCCCCATTGTCTTTGTCTTTTTGGCCGATGCCCCAGTGGCGCCCCAGCTGGTAACCGAAATCTTCAATAACCTGCCCCTGCAAATTATTGAGCGTAACCACCACCACTTGGTTGGTGGTGGCCTGCTCATGGGCGGCGAGCATTTCGGTTAACTCGCGTTCGGTTTGGGCGTCGAGCAGATCGGCATTGTCCACCACGCGCCCGGTTAATTCAGGAAACTGAATCTGGGCAAACGCCATCTGGCAGACAAAAGCCAGCAACAAGGTGGCCGCCGCTAAACGGCGCATCAGAATTTAACCTCGGGGGCTTTATCCGCGCCTTCGCTGGTGGCTTTGTACACTTCGCGAATTTCAAGGTCGGAATACAGGATGCCGTGCCAGATACGGCCGGGGAAGGTGCGGATTTCGGTGTTGTAGCGCTCTACCGCCTGAATGTAATCGCGCCGCGCTACCGCGATGCGATTTTCGGTTCCTTCCAGCTGCGATTGCAGTGCAAGGAAATTCTGGTTGGATTTCAGATCCGGATAACGCTCGACGACGACCAATAAACGCTGCAGGGCACTGCCCAGTTGCGCTTGCGCCTGCTCAAACTGCTGCAGTTTTTGCGGGTCATCAATCACGCTCTGATCCACCTGCATGGAACCGACTTTCGCCCGTGCTTCCACCACGGCGGTCAGGGTTTCACGCTCCTGCGCCGCGTAGCCTTTTACCGTTTCCACCAGGTTCGGCACCAGATCCGCCCGGCGCTGATACTGGTTTTCTACCTGCGACCAGGTGGCTTTTACCTGCTCATCCATGGTCGGAATGTTGTTGATACCGCAACCGGCCAAGAGCGACAGCATGGCCGCGAGAATTACCGCTTTGCCTAAGGAAACCGGAAAAGAAGACATGATGGGATTTGCTCCTGCATAACCTGGGAAGAAGGAATGATGGGGACATCGGCAGCGATATTCAACCGGCGCGCCGGCGGACACTTTGTCAAACTGACAATATTCCACTATATTCCCAGCGATAAACATAACAACCTGCCCGTGCACCGCACACGGGTGTCACGGGAAACAACAAGCCAGTTAAAGGATAAGACGATGAATAAGTATGGAATGATATTTGGTGTAGTTATGTTCGCGGCGGGATTTTTTGCCCACAGTGCCTTTTCTCCTTCGACGGATACACAATCGGATATAGCGATACAGACCGATAATCCCGCCACCATGCCGTTGCCCGATAAGCCGGATGCTGAAAAGCTCGCGTTGAAAAAGCAGATTGCGAAGTTGGAAGCTCAGGTTGCTATGCTCACGCAGCGTATGGAAATCTCTCCTTCCGCAGTGCAGACTACGAATGAACGAGAAGTAGATGCTGATTCTCTTCAACCAAAGGTGACCGATACTGAATTTGAAAAAATGCAGGAGCTGATGGCGATAAAGGTGAAGGAAAAAGCACAGGCAATAAGTCGCTGGAGCGAGGAAGCCAATAAAAAACCCGGTGGTGTGGTTGCGGTGATGGGTGAAAAATTCAGCCAGGAAAAGGTGGACGATAACTGGGCTGCGTCACAGGAAACCAAACTCTATGACAAGTTTTCAATTGATGAGAAATTGGCTGAGCTCCCGGTGACCGAAACGCAATGCAAGACAACCTTATGCCGTGTATCGATTGCGGCTTCTGATACGTTACCCGATTTCGCAACGATAGCTCAGTTAGTTAGTGATACGGGTGCTAACGCAGGATTCAGTTCATATATGACCGTTCTGGAGCCGGAAGCAGGTCTGGTTCATATTTATTTCAATAAAGAGCCTTTGGATTTTCAAAAAGTCACCATTGAATAGGTGAGGGGAGTGGCTATAATTCGGGGGACTATTCTAATAACGATAACTGCCCTGACCTATGAAGACGCCCATCTTTAATATCCACGATCTGATTCTTGTGCTGACCCTGGCGGTGTGTTTGTTGCTGGTGGTATTTCAGTGGTTGCTCTCCAAACAAAAAGCCATCGGTAGTTACCTGTTATCCGGCTTTTTTGTGTGCGTGGGGCTGACGGCCTTGTGCAATCTGTTGTTGTGGAATGATTACATCGTGCTTCATACGCCAGCCGCGAAAGCATTGCTGGCCCTGGGACTGGCGGCGGCGGTGGTGGGCAAGAGTGTGTGCCTGTATTTGTATGTTATGGCGATTACACAGGAAAACTTTCGTCTGCGCCTCTGGCATGCCGCGCATTTGCTCAATCTGGTGGTGGTGATGGGATTCATCATCATCGGTAACCTGGACAGCGACCGCCTGCGTTTTCGCCCCGAAAGCTACACACCTTTCAGTAGTCAGCTAACAGATTATTTATGGGATTACCTGAAAATCCTGCCGGTGATTTATGCCTTTGCGGCGGTGTGGGTGATTCGTCAGTACAAGCAGCAATTAAAAGAATTTTATTCCAGCCTCAGTTTGCAGGGGCCTTATGGGTTGCTGTTGCTGACCTTGGGGTTTGCCGTGAACTGGTTATGGTCCCTGGTGGTGCATCTGTTGGGTGAAAGTATTAATACCAGGGTGGCGGATACCTTTGGCATCTTTGACAACTACATAACTTTCTTACTGGTAAACGCGCTGTTTGTTTACAGCCTGTTGTACGCACATCAACTGATTCAAACCAAAGGCAAGGTGAAAGAAAAAGACACAGCCGTAACCGCCGAGCCCTCGGCGGATGTGATCGAACGGATTCGCCGGGTTATGGAAGATGAGCAGTTATACCTGAAACAGAATTTAAATATTGAAGAGTTTGCGCGGCATTTGGGTATTCATTACCGCGAGGTTTCGAATATCCTCAACCATTATTTCAATACAAATTTTTTTGAATTTGTGAATCGCTACCGGGTTGAGCGGGCCAAAAAAATATTGTCAGACCCGCAACGCGCCGATACGACCATTTTTGACATTTTGCTGGAATCCGGTTTTAACAGTAAGTCATCGTTCAATCGTTTTTTTAAACGCTATGCCGGCATGTCGGCGGCTGAGTTTCGCAAACAGGTTCACGGCTAATCCATCAACCTGTTTGCGCCATGCGAGGTTTAAGGCTTGATGTACGCCTGGCGAAATGGCAATAACATCAGCAGCAACAGGCTTAACCAATGCAACGCGCCGCCGCCTCCACCCGTATCATCGCGCTGAGGTGCGCTGGAGCTGGCCAATGATGCGCTGCTGGATGACAGACTGGCTTCACTGGATGAGGCTGCGCTACTGGCCGGGCTTGAACTGACAGACGAACTGGACACCGCTTGCGAGCTGACACTTGAATTAGAGCTGGAACTGCTGGCCGGTTCGTCGGCTGGGGGTGTGCCGCTGAATCCGACAGCATCTTCATGGGTAAGTGCAAGAATTAAAATTCCGTCCTGAACCACCACATTTTCCGGTAAAAAATCCACGCGATTGGTATCGAAAGTCCAGTTGGCTTTGTTCCAGCGTGTTGCATCAAAACTGTCGAAGTCATCGCGCCAGGCAGGCTCAAATTCGCCGGTTTCCGTGTTGTAAGATTGATACTCGATATAGTTCACGTATTGATAGACCGGCAAGATCGCATCATCCCAGGGGCCGACCCATTCCGGCGACTCACTGGACCAGATATTAAAGCGCAAGCTTTGCGGGTTGGTCAGGCTGGTGACGGTGCTGGTGCCGTTAATGCGCCGCACTTCTTCGCCATCCAGATACCAGGCTACGTAATCCGGTGTCCATTCCAGCACATAGGTGTGGTAGGCATCGCCGAGTGAAACCTCGGTGCTGTGATCTTCCAGGGAGTGAATGGTCGGGCGTGAGCTGCCTAAAATAATATTGCTTTGCCATTCGGTCGCATTATTTTTGCCGAAGACTTCAATATCAATTTCTTCCCAGAAGGTATTCCCGATTTCGGAACCGTTCTTGTAGGTAAAGAAGGTAGACAAAATACCACTGCCTTTGGCTACGCGCATGCGAATTTCATAGCGACCATAGAGCACGCTGTCAGTGGAAAAAATTTCTGCGCCTTTGTAGGGTTTGGCAAAAGTGACGTTGGAAAAACACACACTCAATAACACAATAAACAGGTAAGGCTTCATATAGACTTCTCGGTAAAAAAGCGGGATGACACCCGTGTGCAATCCCGCAAGGTCGTGTAGAAGCCATCTCAAAAAACATCTGGCGGCCTGATGCTGTGTTGAAAAGCCGATTCCGGTGCTCATTTACTTAAGTAAACTACGCTCCTCATCAACTTTTCGCCTTGCCTGAGTCTCGCCAGCTGATTTTTGAGACGGCTTCTAATTAATTGTCGTGAATAATTAGAGGCGGGTTAATTTAATCCAGTCAATATTAAAGCCGCCGCTGTTGGCGTAGATCGCCAGGTTCTGGACACCGCCATTCAGATAAATATTGTGGGCAATCACCTGGTACGTGCCCCAGCTGCCGGTATAGGGCACATTGATTGTGCCCAGGCCAACACCGTCCCGATCCAGGGTAAATTGTGCAGTGGTGAGCGCCGAGGCAACGCGATATTCCACACGATAGGTACCACTCTGGGGAATATTGACGTTGGTGTATTTGAACCACTCGCCCGCGTCGATATAACCCACAATGCCGCCGCTGGCGAGCACGCTGCCGCCCACTTCATTAAAATTTTCCGCTTCAATCACAATGGACGTGCTGCCACCGCCGTTGCCGTTTCCACTACCCGTTGGTGGGTTGCCGTTATAACCGGTTTGCCCTTCACGGGTGAGCGCCAGAACCAGAACACCGCTTTTCACGACCACATTAGCCGGATCAAAATCGGCAAGGTTTTCACCAAAGGTCCAGTTGGCCTTGCCCCAGCGGTTGCTGTCAAAGCTGTTGAAGTCATCGCGCCAGCCCACGCCGAAGCTGTTGGTCGCGCTGATAAAGGGTTTGTATTCAATGTAGTCAACAAACTGATACACCGGCAGGATGTTCGGATTCCAGGGGCCCACCCATTCCGGGATATTGGCAGCCCACAGGTTGAAGCGAAGGCTCTGGGGACTGTTCAGGCTGGTGACGAACTGCCCGCCATTGATACGCCGGATCTCGGCACCGTCCACAAACCAGGCGATATAGTTCGGCGTCCATTCCAGCACATAGGTATGGTAAGCATCGCCAAGGGACACCGGTGCGGTGTGCACGCCTTCGGTCTTGGTGGTGGGCCGGTTGGTGCCGATGATCACGTTGCTCTGCCACTGGGTGGCGTTGTTCTTGCCGAAGATTTCGATATCAATCTCCTCCCAAAACACACCATTTTGCTCGGACCCGTTTTTATAGGTAAAAAACGTGGAGAGCACACCGCTGCCTTTGGCGGCTCGCATCCGCATCTCATAGCGGCCGTAGTGGTAGCTTTGGTTGGAGTAGATCTCCGCACCCTTGTAGGGTTTGGCGGTGGCATGACCGGCCATGAAGATGGCGGAACCGAGGAACAACAGGGCGAGCAAAGCGTTTAATCTGCGCATAACGTTTCACCTTTATGATTATTAGAAGAGTCATGGAACGGAGGAGCTCCGCCAGGCCATGATCCCCAACATCAACCGGATGGTCGCGCCATTTTCCGCAGAGAACCTAAACTGGTGCCTGTTTGTCGCCCGGGCACGCACCCGTTGCGGTGTGAGCTGTCAGCGAAGCACAAAGTCGCGGATGGTTTTAAGGGCGTTAGGATTGTCGAAGAGATTATTGTGGCCCACCCCAGGCAACGCCAGCAGCTCCTTGGGGCTCGAAATGGCAGCATAAGTGGCGAGGGAATCCTTGGGCGGGATAACCACATCGGCGTCACCGATCAGCATCAACACCGGGCAGGTGAATTGTGCGGCGTGGGTGATGAGATCGAAGGGGTGTTGCAGGAGCCACTTCACCGGCAGGATCGGAAACATCCGCTGACCGTTCTGGATGGCGCTTTTCAGTGGCGTCAGTAGTGCCAGCTTGTCGACCCGGCGTTGGGTGGCCAGATAACCCGCCACCGCCGATCCCAGGCTACGGCCCATCACCACCACCTGGGACGTCGCTGGATCATGCAGCCGGCTCAATTCATCGTAGATGGCTTCGGCATCTGCATAGAGCGCGGCCTGGGACGGGGAACCTTCACTGCGGCCATAGCCCCGGTAATTGAAGGTAAAAACAGTACGCGCACCGATTTTTTGCAGGATCGGCAAGAGGCTGATGACATCCTCGCCATTGCCACCAAAGTAGAGCAGCACCACTTGGTTTGTGGCGGCGGGATCTTCCAGCCGCCAGCCACTCAGGAGCACGTCATCACGTTGCAGGTGAATGTGCTGGGACGCGTATTGGTTATAGGTTACGTCGTCAGCGGTGGTCCGCGGAAAGATCAGGCGCGTCTGCCACAGGAACGCCAGGGCGCAGAGCGTGAGATAACACAGGAGGATAAACAGCAAAATAGTCAGCATGGGTCTGGTCTTCATGTCGTTTCGTCTCAGGTCTGAGCCGTTGAATAACATGAATGTCCCGCTAAATCCACGACGCAGGGCGATATTTACACAGCCGCAACAGTATTTGACGAAGCTGAACCTCGTCTATCCGTGCAGCTTCGTATAATGCCCGGCGCGATATGTTTTCACACAGGACGATTTTCATGGATTCACTTTCACAAGCCGCCTTGGGGTCTGCGGTGGGTATTGCCGTCATGGGGCGGCGCACGGCGGTATGGAAGGCGGCGTTGATCGGTGCCGCCTTTGGCACCCTGCCCGATCTGGATGCCTTTATTGATCACGGTGATCCGATTCGCAATATGACCTTTCACCGGGCGGCGAGTCACTCCTTGTTTTATCTCACGTTGTTGTCGCCGGTGCTGGCGTGGTTGACCAGCAAACTGTCTGGCGGCAAACAAGATTTCAAACACTGGTTAGCGGCGATCTGGCTGATCCTGATTACCCATGTGCTGCTGGATTTTATGACCATCTACGGTACGCAGATGGCGATCCCGTTCACCGATTATCCCTTTGGTGTCGGCAGCATCTTTATTATTGATCCGCTCTACACCTTGCCGCTGTTGGGCGGGATTATCGCGGCGCTGATTTTTTATCGCTCGTCGGGTTTGCGCTGGAATGCATTGGGGCTTTCGTTGAGTACGGTGTATCTCGCCTGGACGGTGATAGCCCAATGGTACGTGGAAAACATCGTCGATGATTACCTTGCGCAACACCAGGTTGATGTTGAACAACGGCTGGTGACAGCAACACCCTTCAATACCCTGCTCTGGCGGGTGCTGGTGATCACCCCGGAGGGTTACGGTGAAGGATTTTATTCGCTGCTGGATAAGACACCGCAACTGAACATAAAGATGTTTCCACGCAATGAAGCATTATTCACGGCGGTGCGCGGGAATTGGGGCGCAGAACGAATGGCCTGGTTTACCCACGGTTTTTTCAAGATGAGTGAAGCCGAGGGGAAACTTATGATTACCGACTTGCGTATGGGGCAGGAGCCTTTTTACAGCTTTACGTTCGTGGTTGCCGAGCACGTTGGTGATGCCTGGCAAGAAGTGACGCCCGAACATATCAGGGAAAATCCGGATATTGAGCTGGCGCTGGATTGGTTGGAGCGGCGGATCGGTGGAGATGTTGTTGATCCGCCGTGGTTGGTGGAGTGATAGTGTCGGATTACGCTTACGCTAATCCGACCTACCTGTGCGAATTTATAAATCCGTCATGGGTTGCGCGGTCCATGTTGGTTAATGCCGTCGAATGCTGGCACAGCACGCTGTCCGTAGGTCGGATTAGCGTAAGCGTAGTCCGACACCCAACCAGTTCATTGCAAAACCCCCGCAACAAATCGCGTTCAATTAAACTTAAATCCCCGCCTGCTGTGCTGTATTTGCTACTGGCGCATCCACCGGTAAATACTTCTGCAAAAACGCATCCATGGCTTCAAAGGTTTGCTTGCGATGCGGCAAGTAATCAAGATAATGGCTGCCGCCCTCCAATTCGATGTACTCATACACCTTGTTGTATTTCTTCAACCGCTTCGCCATCAAGCGGCTTTGATCAACCGGAACAATCGTATCGTCCGCACCGTGCAATAACAGGATCGGTATTTTTACCCGCTCCGCCAGCCGCGCGGGCGAGGTTTCACGCAATTGCTTTTTATCGTTGCCCAATTGCTCGCGCATCACGTTGCGGTTGATAAAGTAACGCGCGGTGTTGCGCAATTTAACGATGTCGGAGATTCCGGCAAAACTGATCGCACACTGAAACAGATCCGGCGTTTTGGTTGCGCCCATCAAGGCAGCATAACCACCGTAACTGCCGCCGGCGATGCAGACGCGTTTCGGATCGGCAATGTTTTCCGCCACTAAAAATTTTACTGCATCTTCCAGGTCATCCTGCATCGCCAGACCCATGCCGCCCACGGCCATCATCATAAAGTCGTGACCGTAACCGGCGGAGCCGCGAAAGTTGGGTTGGAACACCGCATAGCCGCGATTCGCCATGTAGGCGGAGAAACTGTCGTAGCCTTTGCCGTCGCGCGACATAGGACCGCCGTGGGGCAGGATGATGGTAGCAATGGGTTTGTCCTTATAGGTTTTGGGCAATGACAGATAACCTTCCAGTTCCAAACCGTCGCGCGCTTTGTAGGTCACCAGTTCTTTTTCCACCAGAACACCATTGCTCAATTCCGGATACACATCGGCGACAAAATCCAGGGTCTTTTTATCGCGGTCACCAAACAGGTATTGGCCCGGTTGTGTATCGCCGACGGAGAACAAAATATATTTGCGCGCATCGTCGCTCAAGCTGGTGATGTAATTGCCGGCATCGGGCAAGGCTTTATCAATACCATTCTGGAAGGCGGTAAATTCAGGATTCCAGAAAATACTTTTGCCACCGTTATCGTGATAATACAGGCCTACGGCATCGCGATGGGCGGGGGAATAAATCAAACTGCCGGAGACATCGTATTCAGGATTACTCAGGATCAACTCCATCGGATATCCTTCTTTGGACAAATCCGCTTTAAACACCGCCTTCCTGCCTTCATGGTCAGCCAGCAAATACAAGGTGTTGCCATCTTTGCCGAACCCGAGCGGACTAATGCTGGGCTCATCAAACACCACATAAGACCAGGCCACCGTCCATTTGTTGGTCTGTGGATCGAGCACGCGGATACTGACCTTGCGGTCGCGGTCGTTATAACCTTCACCCAAGCGTACGTTGCCCTGTTGATCCGCCATCCAGGAGCGCACCGACGCCATGTGTTTTTTCACCCGGCGCAAACGACCATTGTTAACGTTGGCTTTATAAACGGTTTGATGATTGGGAAATTCGCGGTCCACACTCAGGAGGATATGGTCGGGGTCATCGGGCAAGATGCTGATAATGTTGTCCTGGAACTGACTGATCCAGCCATCGGCATCGTCATCCGGGCGCACCAGGGTAATCATCTTGGAAGGCTTTTTTGCATCCACCGCCAGCAGTCGGGTTTCGGTAAAACGCAAATGTGTACCGCGACGGCTGTCAAAACGCAGGCTCATCAGCAAGCGATCATTATTGGCCCAACGCACCCAGTTAAATTTAAATTGTTCGTTGTCGGTTTTGGTGGGATAAAAAACCTCACCGGTGCTCAGGTTCAGGGTCATCAGCACCGTATCTTTGCCGATATTGCGCAACGCAATCAGGTGCGTTCCGTCCGGTGACAACTTGACGTTATGTATCGCTTCATCGCGATAGAAGGCTTCCAATGGCAGCGGTGTTTCGGTTGTGGTCTGGGCCGAGGGCGCAGCCGTGGTAAGCAGTAAACTGCCGATAATAAAAAACGCGCGGGCGTATCGTCCGCTTACCCAAGTAGATGTGAACATGGATAGAGTCCTTGTGTCTTTATTGTGGTGATAAAATTTTTTTCGGTCCTGATCGTGCTGTTAGTCCGTGAGCCTTACCTTCTTGATATCATCCAGTTGAATCGGCATCACCAGATGCCCACCCTGCTCAAAGCGTTGAAATTGAATGCGTCCTTCTTCTACCGCGCGAATTTGACCGCGATAGGTTTTCCCGTTGTGCAGGCGCACGCGCACACTTTTACGCAGATGGTCTTGCAAGTTATCCAAAGACAATAAATTCGGATCGACAACCGGTTCCGCCGCAACAGAGTCTTGCTCGGCTTCCTTCTGCGCCACGATTTGCGCTTGCTCTTCTTCGGTCAAACCCACCAGATCCAGCGTGACCACCGGTGCATCATTCACTTCCAGGTTGCCCTGCAAACGGTAAATTAAAATATTCGCCGGCGTCTCGAACAGATCACGCAGGGACAGGCTCGTAGCGGGATACAAATACAAACTGAAACGATCAGGCATTTGGATAAAACTTTCGTATGCCGTAGCGACTTTTGGGCCGACAGCAATACCCTGGCGGTTCCAGTAATCCTGCCAGGCTGCCAGATGGTGTGTACGGTATTCGGCAGGCGTCATGCCCATTTCCGCCGCACAGAATTTAATGACGTTAGCGGCGTAACCCAGATCTTCATACTCAATATCCAGACTGTTTAACGCCGCGCGCGGAAAGGTCGCAGCCATGACTTGTGCAGAGCGGGAGCTGGCACCGAGTTGAATGTCAGCGGTGATCTCCAGGCGTGCCACCCCTTCGGTAAGGTTGCGGACATACAGGCGCAGTTTTTGCCCGTCGCCGATGATTTCGTAATCCAGATCAATATTCATCACCAGCTCTTCATAACCCATATCCATCAGATCATGGCCGCTGAATTTCTGACGATTACCACAGCCCATCGCATCGAATCCCTGCGCCGTACTGAAGGTCTGGCTACTGCCATACACGCTGCCGCCGGTGAGAACCCGCAGCCCACTGACCGACACACCCAGGTGCTGGGGAAACTGCTGCTTTTTGGTATCTTCGGACAGGTAAAACAAACCCAGTGCGTTGCCGGTGCGCAACTTGACCTGATCGACCAGCACCGCATCGTTCGCCCCGTGAGGCTGGAAACGCAAGTGATTAATCTGCGCTTCGCCGGTGTGGGTCACATTGACATCGCGATAACTGAAATCGCCCACCACCTGCGCGGCCTGGACCAGTTGGTCGAGGTTCTTTTTCATTTGGGATTCGTAATAGAACTTGCCGCCAAAGAAAACGCCGGCAGCAATCAGCATGGCGAGGATCAGGAAGCGCTTCATACAGGAGTCCTTGTGTCGAAGCCGGAGGCGGCTTCACAGGCCTGTCCAGCTGGCAGAATAATTCGCTTTTATACCGAAAATGGGGGTGAAGTGCGAGGGTTTGACCTGCCTCGGCGTGAGAGTTAGCAGTGGGTAGTTCAAGCTCGTGCAGAATATCCTGCTCGCCTAAAGGCTCCATCAGGCATAAATGAGCCCCCGGGCTGGAGAATTGCAAAGCAACCATCTATCTTTTTAAATCAACAGCTTAGGTCGAGATGGGGCGTAAGTGGAGTAACTTATCCTGACAAAAATACCCTTGTAAGCCCCGTAAATACTGGGATAGACTAATACCACCTATAAAATGCTTGTCAGGACTTTGCGATGTCAGCCACCCAAAAAGTGCTAGCCCGCCTAAACCGCATACAACGTGGTGCCCCCTTTCCTATAACCAATTTTTATGAATTGGGTAGCGAAGCATCCATACAGAAGGCCTTCAGCCGGTTGGTTAAGGAAGGTGTTGTGGTGCGCGTCTCAAAAGGCTTTTACGTTCGTCCTAAGCCTTTGCCAAGCTTGCCAAGTATCTCAACAACCACCAGCGCCAATAAGGTCGCCCGTGC